>NZ_JBHUNA010000019.1:0-31809 GCF_042685205.1 Lentibacillus juripiscarius | reverse complement strand
CGTATGCCTTAATAGGGCACGTGCGGTTTGATGAGGGGGTAGCCTTGAGAAAGGTTACCCTACTCTATAATATCAATGGACATTAGTATAGACCACGAAAATAATAAACGCTCCGCAAAAAGTTAATGGTTTCAACTATCGATGTAACATTAATCAGTATACCATTCACAAGAGGAATTTTTTGGACAAACTTTGTGAAAAATACGATTGGTACTCCCTCTTCATTGGCTGAATTATAGGACAAATGATTGCAACCTAAATACCCAAGAAGGATAAACCCAGATAGGCAAATCCCCAGAATATGAATTCCAAGGAAAAATAAATACATCAAATTGGAAAGAAGGAAGACTAAAATGCCGGTTCATCAAAGGCGAATTACCCTACTCTTCTGTATGGTTATATCAACGCTATTATTTATTATTATTGCGTTAAATTATAAAGAAAAATTGCTGTTGAATTTCGGCAAGTGGATACAATCTTATTTGTACGATTTTCTTGGATCATTTGGGGACTTCGTTTTTGTTGTAATTACCTATATCGGTTCAGCATATGCTTCATTCCCTGTTATGGTAGTTCTCATGTGCGTTTTTTTGTTTCAAAAAAGATACTGGACTACCCTTTTGTTAGTTTTTAATCTTATTGGTGTGCGGCAGCTTAACTGGCTACTGAAATCCATTTTCGAAAGACCCCGTCCGGAATTAGAACACCTTGTCCAAGTAAGTTCAGACAGTTTCCCGAGTGGACATTCAATGAATTCGATAGCCTTTTTCGGTTTTCTTGCGTATTTGTTGCATTTTAAAATAAAAGACATCGGAAAACCGGCTCGTTGGGTTTGGGTGGGTGCCGCTTTTTTGATAGGGTTCATTGGTCTTAGCCGCGTCTATTTAGGTGTTCATTATCCGCTTGATGTCATCGGCGGATTTTTAGCCGGGGGCGCATGGTTGTTATTTAGCATGTTCCTTTATACTTATGTTCCGAAAAAAGAACATCTCAATCGGCGAGTTCCAACCGGACAAAGCCAAAAGTAGCTTACGTCGAATTGGAACGTTTACGGAATGTCGATATAAAAAATAAAAACAGGACGAGGAGGACGAATTATAATAAATGATTAAAAAAATATTAAAAAGAGCGAACCAATTTATTTGAGGTTAGCTCTTTTTACTGCTTTCAGCTGATTACCTACATAGCAAACCACTTTTGTCTTTGCTGTTTAAACAGTTCAATGAATTCCTCGGGTGAGGATTACACGATATCCCTGTAAATATGTGAAATACGCTAATAATTCTTCAATTTCACTACGGAAGCCAGTTTATCTATGATTTGTTAAGATTTCAAGGACGTTTGAGACAAAAACATTCTGATTAATTTTCAGAGCAATACGTGTACACTTTGGTCCAAAACAATTACTCGCCCCTGGACGGAAGTCAGCGATACTTTCACCATCTGTAAATTTGCCTTTATATTCAACCTTAACCTCTCGTTTTTTGTACTCATACAACCCGTCAATATCAAGAGCGGCCATTAAAGCAGCCAAATCGTGTTGCGGTGTTCCGAGAATACCTGGATTTTGTTGTTGATAATATTCATAATAGAAATCTAAGATTGGTTTGATTATCTCTTCTAAAGGTGAATCTGAACGAGTATCGATGAGATTGACAACTTGTGGGGTCAATAAAGCATCTCTTGTTACATCTAAAGGTACGATTGTCAGGTTAGCTACATTTTGACAAACGTAATTAGCGGCAATCGGATCACCGAAAAAGTTCGCTTCCGCTACTTCAGTCGCATTGCCAGGTTCCATAAAAGCTCCACCCATGAGATAGGTTTCTTTTACATCTTCCATCACTTCAGGACTTAAATAATGGGCTATGGCCAGAGAAGTGCATCGTCCGACATTAACGATTGTTACCTCATTACCGTTGTTCTTGATTAAATGGAACAGCTTACTGAAATTCGTCCGATTTGCATAACGTTCTTCTGGAATTGGAGGATTAATTGGACCCAATCCTTCTATGCCATGGATTTCAGGAAAAAAGACAGGTTCTTCCCCGCTTAGGGGACGTGTAGCACCAGCGATGACAGGAATATCTGTACGGTCTGCTAGTTCCAACAAGTACTCGACATTCCTATACGCCTTTTCCCGATCGATGTTACCGTAGCCACTGACCACTCCAATGAGATCTACCTCGGGATTCTTCAGCGCGTAAGTCAATGCGATAGAATCATCTATACCTGTATCGGCAAATAAGATTATTTTTTTCATTTAACCACCTCAACCTATCTTATGAAAAAAGATAGGGTTTGCTTGTATGTTTGTCCGATGATTAATGAGGAGACAATTGAAATAAACAAAAGAAATAGCTCAGTTCTAGTGAACCGAGCTATTTTTAGTTTAGTTACAAAGACTGCCACAAATAAATGGTGTGCTCCTTTTTATGGCTATATAATTGGATCACTGTACCGGTTCTGCAGGTTTTGGGAAAGGGGCTTACCGGTATCATATGAAATGTTGCCGATTCGTTCATCAAGCCGTTCCCAGTAGGTCTTATCACCTGTATTCCAGTAGAAAATAAGATCAGTCATGATTTCGACCCCTTCTGTTTTTGCCTGATTATACAGGTCAACAAAACTTTTCGAGCATGGTTCATTTGTTGCAGGGTGATGCCATGTCCGGTGGCTTAGGTTCAGATAATCCGCATGATCTTCGACAGGCCGGTGGGAATACGGCGAAACGAGCGGTTTCAGCAATTTATTCTTCCAGCCATAGGGATCAGCCAGGAGCTTTAGCGCAAGGAACATATCCTGGTATGCTTTTTTTATTGTTCGTGGTGACCGTGCTGAAAAATCTGGGTAGTTTGCCGCAATGGCTTCAGCGAGCAGATCACCAATAATAGCGAGAAATTTTCGGCCGGTGTCCATTTCTTTATAGACTTGTGACCGCCATGTTTTTAAGTTGTGGTATTTTTCCATCATCAGTGTGTCGATGAAGACCTCCAGCTTCTGATGGTCATTTCCTTCATAACCCGCCCGGTAGTGGATATAGGGATGTGTATTGCGGTCCAGAATATGGTGTGTAATGAAACCGAAAACAAATGCGCGCACTTGGTCATCCCGGTTCTTGGCGCGTTCAATTAAGTCCATCAGGAAATCCCCGCACTTTTGCTGGTGGAGTACTAATCCCATTTGATTAACTGGTTTCTCTCTGGTCCAGGGCCAGAAACTATAATAAAAAAATGGATCAGGCCCTTGTGCTCCCAGTTTCATCGCCGCTTCATGCTGCAGGAATGCATCCGGCCGTTCCATCTTGTCGGCAGCTTCTTCGCAAAACAGCATGTGCGTCCATATATTGGGCATAATGGAACCCCCCTGCCTAATACTTCTTCTATATAGTATAAAAGAAACACGTGTGAAAAACATATCATAATACTTACTATTTTGTGACCGAAATGCGTCATTTCTTTGGAGGCCTTGTAGGCATCAAATGTTATAATAGGAACAAATCACACTGTGAAAAGAGGGTAATACGTGGAAAAGGTCATGGTTGTGGAAGATGATCCGAAAATAGCTGGGCATTTACATACATTTATTGAGAAGTATGGCTATGATGTTTTGTCGATTGATAATTTTCATAATCTGATGGATTCATTTCGCGGCTTTAATCCGGATCTAGTCTTGCTTGATATTAACTTGCCGCGTTTTGATGGCTTTTATTGGTGCCGGCAAATTCGTCTTGAGTCCGTTTGTCCGGTCATTTTCATTTCCGCCCGGACCGGGGAAATGGATCAGGTCATGGCACTTGAAAATGGCGGGGATGATTTTATCACCAAGCCGTTTCACCCGGATGTCGTCATGGCGAAGATTCGCAGTCAGTTGCGCAGGGCCTATGGAGCGTATGCCTTAGGGAACAGAGAACGCATTTTGCAGAAGCACGGCTTAAAGCTTTTACCGGAGCGTCTTGTGCTCAGATTTGGCGATAACGCTGTGTCCCTCACCATGAAAGAGGCGGTTATCATTGAAAGCCTAATGAACAGGCATCCGCGAGTGGCCGGTCGTGAAGATTTACTGGAGAAATTATGGGATGATCAGACCTATGTGGATGAAAATACGCTTAACGTCAATATGACACGGGTCCGCAAGAAATTTCAGGAACTTGGTATCACCGGTGCCGTCGAAACCGTTCGGGGCGCAGGTTACCGGCTCCGTGTGACGTGGAACGGGGCGGATGAATCATGAAGCTATTTATCAGGGAACATCGATTGCTGATTGGGCTGCAGCTAGTCCAGTCCGTTCTTGTTTGTTTCATTCTATGGCTTGATGGATCCGGAGACATGCTGACAGTTTTCTATTCAATATTTCTTTCTCTTTTTCTATTCAGTTGTTATCTCATATACCGCTATGTCACACGGCGCGGATTTTACAAAAGGCTTGAGGAACCATTGATGTCGCTTGATGAATCCCTCCAGGAAACGGAACACGTTCCGGTTGCCGAAGCACTTGATCAGCTGCTGAAATCTCAATACAGACTTTACCAGCAAAGGATCGGTGAGACCGAAGCGAGGAAGGAAGATCATTTGACGTTTATTGACCGCTGGGTACATCAAATGAAAACACCACTTTCAGTCATCGAATTGACGGCAAGAGACCTTGATGAACCGGAATCATCCAATATACGCGAAGAAACGGAGCGTATCAAAACAGGATTAAGTACGGTTCTGTACATGGCACGCCTCAGGACGATCGAGCAGGATTTCCGCATCAGACCAGTTATGCTGGAAAGCCTGGTGCATGAGCTCAATCGGGATAACAAGCGTTATTTTATCCGCAATGATGTCTATCCCAAGCTGGATACGGAGCGTTCAGGAATCACCGTCGAATCAGATGAGAAATGGCTTTTATTTATGATGACACAGCTCATCCATAATGCGGTGAAATATTCTGCCGGAAAGAGTAAACAAATCATGATTTCATTGTATGAACGGGAAGGGGTGGCCATTTTTGAAGTGAAAGATTTTGGAATTGGCATCCCTGAAGAAGATAGGAAGCGGATTTTTAACCCATTTTATACCGGCGCAAACGGACGAAGGTACCGGGAGTCGACCGGGATGGGCTTATTTCTTGTTAAAGAGGTGGCTGATCATTTGGGGCATGGGATTGAAATGGAAAGTGTTGTTGGCAGGGGGACGACATTCCGCATAGTGTTTTCATCGGCACAAAACATTACATAAATGTAAGCTAAATGAAAGACCAATCGATCGTTTGTAAGGGCAAGGGGCGATACACTAAAGACAAAGATATTTCGGGTGTTACTGTACACCCAGTGAAAGGGGTAAAAACATGCTTCAAGTAAAAAACGTAAGCAAAGTATATGAAGGTAAAGTCGCCTATCGTGCCTTATCAAACATCGATCTGGACATTGAGAAGGGAGAGTTCGTTGCCATCATGGGACCGTCGGGAAGTGGGAAAACAACACTTCTCAACATGGTTGCTACCATCGATGAACCGACAACCGGTGAAGTGTTAATTGGAGAAAAAAATCCGCATGCACTTACTCGGAATGAGCTGGCCAAGTTTCGCCGGCGTGAATTGGGGTTTGTCTTTCAGGAGTTCAACCTTCTCCACACGTTGACGGTGGAGGAAAATATGGTTCTGCCACTGACGTTGGACGGTAAGGTTGTTAAGGAAATGAAGCAAAAGGCAAATGCCATTGCCGAAAAGCTGGGCATTACCGACATCATGAATAAACGAACCTACGAGATTTCCGGTGGGCAGGCACAACGGGCAGCGATTGCTAGAGCAATGATCCACCAACCAAAACTACTCCTTGCCGATGAGCCGACGGGAAACCTCGATTCCAAATCATCCAAAGATGTGATGGGCATGCTTCAGATACTTAATAAAAAAGAAAAAACAACGATGATGCTTGTCACGCATGATCCACAGGCAGCAAGCTATGCGGACAGGGTCGTTTTTATCCGGGACGGGAAGCCCTATTCGGAAATCCATCGTGGAAAAAGCCGGCAGACGTTTTTCCAGAGTATCATTGATATGCTTTCCTTGATGGGAGGGGATGACAGTGACTTTTCGTCAATTCGCGATCAATAACGTCATTCGTAATAAGCGTTTATATGCTGCCTATTTTTTAAGCAGTTTGTTTACAGTAATGGTGTTTTTTACGTTTGCCATCTTTGCTTTTCACCCTGCATTCTTTGATGGGGGGATAAGAGCCGAAGTATTGTATGGTATGGCTGTTGCCGGAGGAATTATCTATGTATTTTCCTTTTTCTTTGTATTGTATTCGATGAGTTCATTTTTACAGTCACGCAAGAAGGAATTTGGCCTTTTAATGATGCAGGGGATGTCAACAAGGCAAATCCGGCTGATGGTCTTTATGGAAAATATGTTCATTGGCTTTTTTGCAACCTTGAGCGGGGTTTTGCTGGGGCTTGTCTTTGCCAAGGCAATTCTCTTGCTTGCGGAAAATGTCTTGGTGATTGAGGAAACACTTCATTTCTATTTTCCGCTGTGGGCGATTGTCGTAACGTTTGTGTCGTTTATTGTGCTCTTTTTGTTCATATCGCTGTTCGTGTCATTTATTCTCCGGACACGGAAACTCGTTGATTTAATTAAGGGGGATAAACAGTCCAAAGGCGAGCCAAAAGCATCGGTCACATTGGCGATTGTCGCCGCGGTACTGCTTGCTGCCGGTTACGCGGCGGCTTTGTATGTGAAGGGGCAAGCTGTCATTATAGCTATGCTGCCGGTTATCGTTGTCGTGACAATCGGGACGTATTTGTTGTTTACCCAGTTAAGTGTTTATGTGATCAGGCGGTTGAAAAGCAGTAAGGGTATTTTTTGGCGGAAAACGAATATGGTGCTTTTCTCGGATTTGTCATTCCGTATGAAAGACAACGCTCGGACGTTTTTTATGGTGGCGATTATTTCGACTGTTGCTTTTAGCGCGATTGGGACGTTGTATGGGTTTCAATCCTATTTGACCAAAGAAGTAAAAGAAATGAATCCATATACGTTTACGTACTCATCCTTTGAAGGGGAAGAACCCTTGACGCAGGATCAACGCGAAACAATTGATGAAACATTGGACAACTATGATATTCAGGCTAAAAAAGCTTCCGTTGAATTGGATTATTTTGACGTGGACAACAGCAAACGGCCACAGGTTTTGATTGCGAAAGAATCGGCGTATAATCGTTTTGCTGCGCTCCTTGGTAAGGAGAAGGTGGATGTAGGTGACCAAGAAGCGATTGTTGTCACAGATAGTTCGAGAGTTATGATCGGTGCATCCAAAAAAGCTCGACTGATGGACGTTCCAATTGAGCTGACGGATGGCGGAAGCATTCACCCGGATCGATTGATATCGACGGTTGTGCTGCCGGAAATGTTTTCTTATTACATTGTTGATGATGACACATTTACAGCATTGCCGAACGCTGTCGAATCAAAGTCTTATACAACCTGGCAGGCGACACAAGGCTCGCAGGAAGCGATTATCGAAGCAGGAAGAGTGTTGCAGAATACTTTTCAGCCAGGTAGATTCCAGGCGATTGATTATTCCGTATATACCATCAATAAGAGTTTTGGTCCTGTTCTCTTTATCGGGCTGTTTATCGGCATTGTGTTTTTTGTTTCGGCGGGAAGCTTTCTGTATTTCCGGTTGTACTCAGATCTTGATCAGGACAAAAATAAATTCAAATCGATTGCAAAAATGGGCTTAACGGATAAAGAACTGAAAAAAGTGATCAATCGTCAGACAGCACTTCTATTTTTTGCACCGATGGTTGTTGCTTTGATGCACGGAGCCGTTGCTTTGACCGCACTGTCGCATTTATTTGATTATAACCTGGCAGGTGAAGCGGCGTCAGTTCTTGGTACATTTGCTTTGATTCAGATTATTTATTTCGGGATTGTCAGGTATTTTTATACGAAACAGATTAGGCGTGCGGTTTTTTATTAAGCCGTTTTCTAAACGGTTGTTGTTTTGTCACTTAATCCAAAAACTGCGAACGACACTTTGGGTGGCCGAAAGCTGCGCGAAAACCGGAAAAGTCGCGCGAGCCAGGCCAAAAGTCGCGCGAAAATCAGAAAAGTCGCGCGAGCCGAGCCAAAAGTCGCGCGAAAATCGGAAAAGTCGCGCGAGCCGAGCCGAAAGTCGCGCGAAAATCGGAAAAGTCGCGCGAGCCGAGCCGAAAGTCGCGCGAAAATCGGAAAAGTCGCGCGAGCCGAGTTGGTGTGAGGGATTAAAGGGCAACAAAATTTACGAAAAAAGTCATCGTCAGCTTTGCTTGCCTGAATCCATCCGGTTTCATAACCATATTGTTGAGGTGGGAGCCGGATTTTCATCGTTTCCGCTAACACCCAATACCTTACTTTTGTTACAATAAAATAGGGCTATATGATACATAAGGAGGCAATTCAGATGGAATATCGGGTTGAAAAAGACACACTTGGGGAGATTAACGTACCCGCTGATAAGTATTGGGGCGCACAAACCCAGCGAAGCAAGCAGAACTTCCCGATCGGCGATGAAACGATGCCGGAAGAAGTGATTAAAGCATTTGCTATATTGAAAAAAAGTGCCGCTAAAGCAAATAGTGAGCTTGGGCTTCTGGAAAAGCAAAAAGCAGAAGCAATAGCCCATGCGGCTGATGAAATCATCAACGGTGAGCTTGATGAGCATTTTCCATTGGTTGTATGGCAAACGGGAAGCGGCACACAGTCCAATATGAATGTCAATGAAGTAATTGCTTATGCAGGAAACATCTGGCTAAAAGATCAGGGCAGTGATTTGAAGCTGCATCCGAATGATGATGTCAACAAGTCGCAAAGTTCCAATGATACCTACCCGACGGCAATGCACATCGCATTTGCTTTGAAACTGGAAGATGTCGTTCTTCCCGCTTTGCAGACGATGAAAAATACACTGCATGAAAAAATGAATGCATTTCAGGATATTGTTAAAATTGGCCGCACCCATTTGCAGGATGCAACACCATTAACTTTAGGGCAGGAGATTAGCGGCTGGCACCGTATGCTTGAAAAGTCCGAGCAAATGATCAGCGAGAGTCTGCATCATGTTAAACAGCTGGCCATTGGCGGCACTGCTGTCGGAACGGGCCTTAATGCCCATCCGAATTTCTCTGAAACGGTCACAAAAGCCATAAGTGAAGTGACTGGCAAGCCGTTCATTTCTGCTCCAAACAAGTTTCATTCGCTGACAAGTCATGATGAAGCAGTGTTTGCACATGGGGCACTCAAAGGGCTGGCTGCTGATCTAATGAAAATAGCCAATGATGTTCGCTGGCTGGCAAGCGGTCCACGCTGTGGAATCGGTGAAATATCCATTCCGGCCAATGAACCTGGAAGTTCCATTATGCCTGGAAAAGTGAATCCGACACAGAGTGAAGCACTGACGATGGTTGCTGCTCAGGTAATGGGGAATGATGCAACAATTGGATTTGCGGCAAGCCAGGGCAACTTTGAACTGAACGTATTCAAGCCTGTTATAGCCTATAATTTCCTGCAGTCCTCTCAACTGCTTGCGGACAGCATTTTGTCATTTGATGAACGTTGTGTACAAGGCATTGAGCCGAATCATGAGCAGATTGAGAAGTACTTGCGTGATTCGCTCATGCTTGTCACCGCTTTAAATCCTCATATCGGGTACGAGAATGCAGCCAAAATTGCCAAACAGGCGTTTGCTGATGATTCGACATTAAAAGAAGCAGCCGTACGTCTGGAGCTTCTGACCGAAGAACAATTTGACGAATATGTTAACCCGAAAGAAATGACGTATCCAAAATAACTGTGAAACAAGCTCACCGCCTTCAAAAGGGGCGGTGAGCTTGTTTACGTTAACGCAGCCATTATTTATTAATGGCTTTTCCCGTTCATGAAACAATTACCAGCGATAATCTGTGATAAGATTTCCGTTTCTGCTCACAATAATGCGTACAGGAGGTGATAACATGGCAAATAACAACAGCCAAAACTCAAACCAATTAGTAGTTCCTGGAGCAGAACAAGCTCTTAACCAAATGAAAACGGAAATTGCACAGGAATTTGGTGTAAACCTTGGTGCCGACACAACTTCCCGTGCGAACGGATCTGTCGGTGGTGAAATTACCAAGCGTTTGGTTCAGACTGCACAGTCTCAATTCAGTGGACAACAATAATAACGGATGGCCTCTCAGGGGAGCAGCTCCTCCCCTGACCATGACAGAGGGAAGTCTTCAAGGCTTCCCTCTTATTTTATATACGGTGACAATGGTATTTTTTACATAAATGACATATATATGCAGTACTTTTCTGTTTTTTCTTAACGGATCCGGCTTTCGGTTTCTGCATCAAAGAATAGGGCTTTGTTCATATCAAATGCCAGATCAATGGTGTCGCCGCCGCTAATATCAGAGCGAGAGTCAACCCGTGCGATGAACTCCTGATTGTCCAGTTTGGAATACAAATAGGATTCTGCCCCCATCAGCTCCGAAACATCAATTGCCGCTGAAAAGGCCGTTCCAGGTGTAGAGTTGATGAATGCTGGTTCATCATGAATATCTTCCGGACGGATGCCAAGGACAATCGGTTTGTCCGTATATCCTTGTTCCCGCAATGTTTTCATTTTCCCTTCCGGTATGCTTAGGCTCACGTCACCGCTAGTGAACTTTCCATCGTTCAGAGTGCCGTGTATGAAGTTCATGGATGGAGAACCAATAAATCCGCCGACGAACATGTTTTCAGGATAGTCATACACTTCCTTTGGCGCCCCTACCTGCTGGATGATGCCATCTTTCATGACGACAAGACGGGTAGCCATGGTCATTGCTTCGGTCTGGTCGTGTGTCACATAAATAGTGGTTGTCTGCAGACGCTGATGCAGTTTTTGGATTTCAGCACGCATTTGAACGCGCAGTTTGGCATCAAGGTTGGATAATGGTTCATCCATCAAAAACACTTTGGCATCGCGGACAATGGCCCGTCCCAGAGCCACACGCTGCCGCTGACCACCGGATAATGCTTTTGGTTTGCGGTCTAAATAATCTTCCAGGCCAAGGATTTTAGCGGCATTCTGGACACGCTTGTTAATCTCATCTTTTTTAAATTTGCGGAGTTTTAACCCGAAAGCCATGTTATCATATACGTTCATATGCGGATACAGGGCGTAATTCTGGAATACCATGGCAATATCACGGTCTTTCGGGGCGACGTCATTCATCCGGTTTTCGTCGATGTATAAATCACCGCCTGTAATCTCCTCCAGTCCTGCAATCATCCGTAATGTTGTTGATTTTCCGCAGCCGGATGGTCCAACAAATACGATGAATTCTTTATCGTTGATATGCAGATTAAAATCGTCCACTGCAAGTACATTTTTGTCATATGTTTTCTGGATTTTTTCCATTTGAAGCTCAGCCATTAGAACACTCCCCTTATGTAAGCGATTTACTCATTATTTTAGCGGAGTGCAATCACTTCCGTAAATGGCAAATGTGCACAAAGAGAGCACCTCCGTTTGTGCAGAATGTTATTTACGGGCGATAAGAGCAAGGTAAACAGTAACGGCCTGCCGGAACTCCCGTATATCGATTCCGGTTTGTTCCGTGAATTTGTCCAGACGGTATTGCAGGCTGTTGCGGTGTAGATACAATTCTTTGGCGGTGATGGATACATTGAGGCTGCAGGCAAGAAATGTTTCGATCGTTTTCAGAAGTTCATCATTATCATAGGTATCTCCCAGTACCGTATTGATCAGATTTGTCGTTGTTTCAGGATCAGCCTCGCTAATAAGGATATAAGGCATGGCATCCATATAGGACATGACCCGTTTATCGGTGTTTTCTAAAATGGTCGCCTGCTGGGTTAGTGTGTGATAAGCTTTTTTCGCTTGTGTTAACGCATACAGAAAGGGGCCGACAAAAAATCGGATTTTTACAGACAGGTCATGCATGAATATATCAATAATCGTTTCAAATGAAATACATTCTTCCGGGTTTTCTTCAATAATGACACCTTCATGCTCGTTTTCCCACAGAACAGGAACGTCTCTGGCAAAAAATTCATTTATTGCCTCTTTGAATGCTACGGGTTCCATTTGCTGCGGCGGGAATGAAAAGAAGATGAAGCGATAGGATGTGATGGAGGTACTTCGGCCGGGGTTATCCGACTGAATACATGCCTGCCACTCCTCCTCCTGCCGTGTCATTTTTGGTAAATAGGCATTGTGTGGCTGCAAAAAAGCACTGAGAAGCTGATGATCCCTGGCCGTCAGCTCGCTTTTTGCGATGCCAATCAATTCGTGTTCTGCCGTTCTGAACCAGTCATAATGTTCTGTTTCATTGGCAGGTATGTCCTGAAAATAAATGAATGAAGAAAAAATTTTGCGCAATGATTCAGCCATGAAAATCCTCTTTTCCATTGTCTTTTTTTCATTATAGCAGTATTTGTATTGAACAAAAATGAAATTTGACACGAATTAGCTTGTTTCCTGATGGTATACATGCGCTGTAACGTTTGTTATAGTTAGTTTAGCTGAAAATGAAGGAGGATCTATCGTGTCTAATATTTATGATAGTGCATATGATTTGGAAACGGCAATTCGCAACAGCGATGAATTTAAGAACCTAAAGGAAGCTTATGACGCTGTTATGGCTGATCCAAATGCGAAGCAAATGTTCGATAACTTCAGGAATACACAAATGGAATTGCAGGAAAAACAGATGCAAGGCCAGGAGATTTCCGAAGAGGAAGTAGAACAAGCGCGCAAAGTAGTTGAGCTGGTCCAGCAGCATGAGGATATTTCCAAATTGATGGAAGAAGAGCAGCGTCTGAATGTCGTCATCAATGATGTCAGCCGGATTATCACGAAGCCGCTGGAAGAATTGTATGGCAATCCGGAAGAAAAAACAAGCGAATAAGTAAGAACAGTCCGTAGTAAAAAGAAGCTGCGGGCTTTTTTTGTCTCTCAGAGCAGGATTATGCGTGCCGGTGGCGAACTTATATTATATGACAACGTTTGCAAGGGAGATGGATGATGATGAGCACTGTGCTATATGAACGAAAAAAAGGTATTTCGTATATCCGCTTGAATCGACCGGATAAATACAATGCATTGAACAGAGAAATGCTGGTGGATCTGCTCGATGTTGTCGGGCAGGCAGAAAAGAATGATGATCAGGTCGTTATCCTTACCGGACAAGGGAAAGCATTCAGTGCCGGCGGGGACATGGCCATGCTGCAGGAGTTTTCTGACAAAGCTTATTACGACGAAGTGATGGAAACCATTGGAACCATTATCCGGAAATTGTACTTGATGCCGAAGATCGTTATTTCCGCGATTCATGGTTCAGCCGCCGGGTTAGGACTCAGTCTGGCACTAACAGCCGATTATGTCGTATCCGGGCAGGAGTCGAAAATGGGCATGATGTTTATCGGCATAGGGCTGGCGCCTGATGGGGGCGGCCATTTTTGGCTGCGCGAGCGCATGGGCACACAGCGGGCAAAACAATTTATCTGGAGCAAGGAACTGGTTCAAGGTCCGGAAGCCCAAGCGATGGGGCTTATTGATGTCCTGGCTGAACAGGATGTGATGGAAGAAGCTGGTCGTATAGCGGAAAAGGTTCTGGTTTCACCGATTCAATCCATGCTACAGACAAAAGCCATTTATCATCAAAGCAATCTGGACACATTGAATAGTTATCTGGATAAAGAGCGGCAAGCACAATGGACACTCCGGAACACGGACGATCACCAGGAAGGCGTGCAGGCATTCATCGACAAACGCAAACCTGTGTTTAAAGGGAAGTAACTTTTTACTTCCCTTTTACTCTTACAATCGCAGGAGGTAAACAAAAGGTGGCATTATTTTTTTAAAGAAAAGCTCTTTCTGCATATGTTGCTGTTTTTCCATCACAGTCGATCTATACTGCGACATAGTGAAAATTCTCTTTCGTAGCACTTTCTCTCGTTCTAATGATAGATTAGTGCTTGAATTCGCTTCGGCAGAATACTTGGTGCTCGTCGTGTTGGAAGTTTTTTCAGTGAAGCAGCACTCCTCGCAGGTTGAAGTGTACTCGGTGAAGCTTTGCTTTGTGCTCGTCGTGTTGGAAGTTTTTCGACGAAGCAGCACTCCTCGCAGGTTGAAGTGTACTCGGTGAAGCTTTGCTTTGTGCTCGTCGTGTTGCAAGTTTTTCAGTGAAGCAGCACTCCTCGCAGAAGGGGGAATTTTCATCCATTGATTTGGTGAAAAGTCTCCCATTTTTTCTTTGAATTAAATCATCATTTGAAAGAAGGGGCACCTTTTCAGTGGCCTCGACTTTTGGCCTCGAGAAGCCTTCTCACGGACATTTCGGGCCGCTTTTGGGTGGATTTTGGTCTTGAGAAGCCTTCTCTCGGACTTTTCGTCCTGCTTTTGGGTGGCTTTTGACCTTGAGAAGCCTTCTCTCGGACTTTTTGGCCCGCTTTTGGGTGGCTTTTGGCCTTGAGAAGCACTCTCTCGGGCTTTTCAGCGGCGCTTTCCCGCGAGGAGGCTGAAGCCGTGCCCGCGGGAAAGAAGACACTGCGAAAAGGACGTCGGCTAAATTCGTCACGTACTGTGACAACGCCGACCCTAGAACATCCTGTTCGTCGGGGCAGATCTCGCGCTTGTACCCGAAGTGGTGAAAGCGAAGTGTATTTCCGGAACGGTAGTCCAACCTTCATCTCAATCTATTTCGCAGTTTATAGAAATTGTTAAGTAGGGCTTCATCCTTAAATGATGCAAATAACAACAATCTTTTAGAAAACAGTTAAAGAAATAAATGCCACCTTTTTGCTATAGGTTTCGATTGTAGTAGTAAACCTATTACCGATGAAATAGGACGAGTTTCGCCTCTGGAGAGACACAGCGGTGAGTGTATTCGCTGTACCCTTTTTCGGCAAGCCTTTCCTGGCCGATTTCTTTGGCTTCATCATTACTGGACGCTTCAAACGATTCATCAAGCAGTTTTTCCCCGGTTTTGTCAAAAACAGTTAGCGCATACGTTTTCATACAGAATTTTCCTCCTGAAGGTTACAAAATAATGAAACTATTATACAATTAAAACGTACCATAAAAATGGAAAGGAGAGAAGTGAAATGACACTTAAGCTGCAAGATGTTACGAAACGTTTTGGAAATACCACTGCAGTCGATCATCTTTCCATCGAAATCCCTGAAAAAGAGATGTTCGGGTTTTTAGGTGGAAACGGTGCGGGTAAAACAACGACATTCCGGATGATTCTCGGATTACTGGACATTACAGGGGGAGCTATTACATGGAATGATGATCCAATCAGTTATAAAAAAAGCCATTTGATTGGGTATTTGCCGGAAGAGCGAGGGTTGTATCCGAAACAGAAGGTCCGGGAACAACTGGTTTACCTTGCAAAATTGAGGGGGATGGACAAGAGGGAGGCCGTAACCGAGTTAGAAAGCTGGCTCGAACGTTTTAAAGTACCCGAATATATGGCAAAAGAGTGGAAGAGTTGTCGAAAGGGAACCAGCAAAAAATTCAATTTATTTCTGCAGTTATACATAAACCAAAACTGCTTATACTGGATGAGCCGTTTTCCGGACTTGATCCGATAAACGTGGAATTGCTGAAAGAGGCCGTTATCGACTTAAAAAACCAAGGAACATCCATCGTGTTTTCTTCCCATCGAATGGATCATGTAGAAGAATTATGTGAACATCTCTGTATCTTACACAAGGGGAAGCCGGTAGTGCATGGAGAACTAAAGGAAATCAAACGATCATTCGGGAAAAAGAATTTAATTGTTCATGCCGATTTTTCGGTAGAATTTTTGAAAGGTTATGCCGGGGTTCTGCGGTATAAAACTGTAGCCGAGGGCTGTGAGCTCCAAATTGAAAGTGAAACGGTTGCCAAAGAAATTTTCACAGAACTTAATGGAAAAGGATTCGTTCGCAAATTTGAGCTGGAAGAACCTTCACTGAATGATATCTTTATCGAGAAGGCGGGTGCTTCGTATGAATAAGTTCTGGACAATTATGGCGCATACATATATGACGCGCTTTAAAACAAAGTCATTTTTAATCAGTACACTTATTTCGCTGCTATTTATCTATGGTATCGTAAATATTCAAACGATAACTGAAACATTTACCAGTGATGAGGCGGACGAAATTGCTGTTTTGGATGAAACAGGCCAATTATTCACCCCGCTGGAAAAAAGCGTGGAAGGTACAAGTGATGAACTAGATCTGGTCGCATTTGAAGGGACAAAAGAAGATGGGAAAGAGGCAGTGCAGGATGAGGATTATACCGCACTTGTTACATTGTCGCTAAATAGTAAGCAGTTGCCGGAAGCAGTTTACTATGCTAATAACATTGCCGAGGCTGGACAGCAAACGGTTATTGAACAGCAATTGCAGCAGCTGAAAGTAGCAGCCGCAACAGAGCAGGCAGGTATTGATCAGGCAACCATCACGGAAATATATAAACCTGTCACATTTGATAAGGTTGCATTGGATGAAGATGCCAAGACTTCTGAAGAATTAAATCAGGCAAGAGGCATTGTATATGTCATGTTATTTTTGCTGTATATATCGGTTATCATTTATGGAAATATGATTGCAACTGATGTCGCAACTGAAAAGTCGTCTCGTGTGATGGAGATATTAATATCCAGTGCATCACCGGTCACGCATATGTTTGCTAAAATAATCGGTATCGCATTATTGGGACTGACGCAAATTGTACTCATTGTAGGGTTTGGCTATTTCATGATTACCGCTAAGCAGGATGAGCTAACAGGCGGCATTTTTCAATCCTTTGGCATTCAGGAAACATCTGCTTCTGTTTTCATTTATGCAGTCGTGTTTTTCGTATTAGGCTACTTATTGTATGCGACACTAGCCGCCATGCTGGGCTCGCTTGTCAGCAGACTGGAAGATGTGCAGCAGATGATTTTGCCGATGACCTTCCTGGTTATGATTGCATTTTTTATTGCCATGTTCGGACTGAATATGCCGGAATCAACGCTCGTTACGGTAGCTTCCTATATTCCATTCTTTTCACCGATGCTCATGTTTTTACGCGTTGGCATGCTGGATACGCCGGTCTGGGAAGTTGCACTGTCCATCGGTATCCTGGCCGTAACCATTGCTTTATTTGCAGTGATAGGTGCCCGCGTTTACAAAGGTGGCGTATTAATGTATGGCCGCTCTGCTTCCCTGAAGGATTTCAAAAAAGCAATCGAACTGTCCAAAAAAGATTAACCAAGTGGGTCGGCTGTGATGCCGGCCCTTTTCAATATCTCTTTTATCCACAATTCGAACGTGCATTCGTTTCTGAGGTTTGGTAAAATGAAGGAAAGAAGACGTTCGACAGGAAGCAGGGAGATCTATGGGAGAACTATCATTCATCCATGCCGCGGATTTGCATCTGGACAGTCCATTTAAAGGGCTGTCACACATGCCGGAATCTATTTTCCATAAGGTGAAAAACAGTACATTCGAAGCATTGGACAGGCTAGTAACGGCCGCTATTGATCGGCAGGTGGATTTTGTGCTAATGGCCGGGGACTTATTTGATAATGAAAAACAGAGCCTGAAAGCACAGGTCCGGCTCCGGAATGCGTTCGAAAAACTGAACCGCCACCACATAAAGGTATACATGTCACACGGAAACCATGATTTTTTATCCGGAAACAATCATCCGATTACATACCCGGATAATGTGTTTGTGTTCTCCAGTGAGACGGTTGCCCATGTCACGTATGCGAAAAATAAGGAAACGCTGGCTGCTATTTACGGTTTTAGCTATGAAAAGCGTTCGGTCACAGCAGAAAAAGCACAGGAGTATGATCCGGTATCTGACTCTATTCCTTATCATATTGCCATGCTTCACGGAAGTGTCTATAGCAATACCGAGCATGACGTGTACGCACCGTTTCACATAACGGATTTAACCGGGAAGGATTTTGACTATTGGGCACTTGGGCACATCCACCAGCGCGAAATACTGAAAGAGGATCCGCCGGTTGTTTATCCCGGGAACATACAGGGCAGAAGCAGCAAGGAAGCGGGACCAAAAGGCTGTTACCATGTGGCGTTGTCAGAAAAAGGCACGGAGCTGACATTTCTGCCCCTGCAGTCGATTCTGTTCAGGAAACTGTCTGTGGATATTTCCGGTTGTGAGGAAGCCCATGAGCTCGAGCGGGTGATTTTGCAGAAAGTTGAAGACACGAAGGAGCAGACCGGCCCAGAATTGGTTCACCTGTTATTAACCGGCATTCCGGATCATTTACGGGAGTGGGAACAGGCGGTTGAGGAAATCGTGCAGCTTGTGAATGAAACGCTGATGCATCGGAATGACTGGACGTATATTTACCGATTCGAGTTTTCCCGGCCGAAGCAGGATCCCTTCCGAATGCTGAAAGAAGGCAGTCATTTTGCCGGAGAATTGCTTCGGCATGCGGATGAGACTTCCATCCAGCCTTATCTGGATGAGCTTTACCGGCACCGGCAGGCAAAAAAATATGTGCAGGCAATGACGCCGGAGCAGGAATCGCGAGTAAAAGAGAGAGCAAAGCAGCTGCTGATCGATGAGCTGCTGCATCATGGGGGTGATTAATGTGCATATAAAAAAAGCGGATATTTTTGGCTTTGGGAAGTGGGTCGACCACACGATTGACTTCACCGATGAACCGTTTATCTGTGTATATGGAGACAATGAATCAGGCAAGACAACTATTCAGCAGTTTCTATTATTTATGCTGTTTGGAATGCCCCCAAAAAAACGGGCGGGATACAAGCCGAAAATGAGCGGGAAAATGGGTGGAAGGCTGACGGTTGATGATCCGGAGGCCGGTGAGTTTGTTATTGAACGCCTGCATGATGTGCAGAATGGAAAGGCGGTCTGCTATACACCGGATGGGCAGGAACATGACGAAACATGGCTGCAGGACCGGTTAAAAGGAATGACGAAAGAAACGTATCAATCTATTTTTTCCTTTTCGGCTGTTGATCTGCTCGACATCCGCAGTATGCGCGAGGAAGAGCTGGGCGAGGTGCTGCTGGGAATTGGCATGACTGGTTCCAATAGCATTCACGCGCTGGAAAAACGGTTGGATGCTCAATTGGGGGAACGGTTCAAGCCGTTTGGCAAGAAACCGGAAATCAACCAGCAGCTTGCATCAGTAGATACGCTGTTCCAATCATTACAGCAATACCGGGAAACGGAAGGGGATTACCGGAACAAAAAGGAAGTGCTTCAACAACTGAACGATGAACTAGGGCAATTGCAGGATGAACTGACTAAGTCAAAGGATGCCATATTTCGGCTCGAGAAAAAACGCCAGGCGCTGCCCATCCTGAAAGAATATCAGCACGTGCTTCAGCAGCTGCAAACGTATCCTGACCCGTTTTCGTTCCCTGAACAAGGCATGAAACGCCTCGAACAACTGAACGAAAAGCTGCTTCCCCTTAGAAGTGAACTATCCGTGTTGCGCCATAACCTTAACGAATATACGTCCAAACGGAATGCCATCTGGAATAGCTTTTTTGATGATGCTGTCTATGAACAGCTTGAATCAATTTTGGAGCAAAAGCAACAATGGCTTGACGTGCATAAAAGCTTGAACGGGTACGGAGAAACCATTCAGAAGCTGGAGTGGCAAATTCATGCGGAAATGGAACAGTTGAATGTCGGTATAACTGCTGAAGATCTGCAGTGGCTGCAGCTGCCTTTTTCCGCGGAAAAGACGTGGAATCAGCTGAAAAGTGATATGGATCAGGTCATGGTAACGAAAGAACAGCTGGAGGAAGAACACCGGCAGCTGCTGAAAGAAGAGGAGTACCTACATGTACAAAAGGATAAACAGCAGGCATCTCTGGCAGATACCGAACGGGAAAAGGAGTTGCAGGAAACGGTCCATCAGTACCATCGGCAGAAACAGATGCTTCACGATCAGGATGAACAGACGTGGAATTGGGATCAGCTGAAAAAACAGAAAGAAAAGCAAGCCGCAGCCTGGCTTACCGGTGGAATTGCTGCGGCTGTTATCCTTAGTGTACTTGCATTCATTACAGACAGAATGACTTTATTGGGCATCTCCGGCGTCATTTTGGCTGCCTCCATCGGGCAATGGACAGCAGGGAAACGATCCCACCGGGAAATGGAGCGGATGCTTGTATCTAAAAAACCTGCATCTGGTGAAATAACGGAAAACGAAAAACAAGAAGCCGAAAAGACTCTAGCTGCGAATGATGAGATGAAACAGGAACTGTCAATCGTCCAGGAAAAATTGCGGTCAAATGAGATGACCTTTTTGAAATGGGAGGAGAAGAAGTCTGGGCTGGAACAGCGGGAGAACCGAGTGCAAAGGCAAATTAAAGAGCAGTGGAAGCAGTACCCATTTTTGGAACAAATGGATTCTGCTCACTGGCCGGCACTTTTCCATCCTCTTAAACATGTGCTTGAATTGCACCGTGATAAACAACGGCAGGAACAGGCATACGAGCAGCAGCTGCAGAAAAGCCGGCACTTTGATGAACGGATTGATCATTTTTTCCATGAATTGAAATGGGATATAGCCGGTAAATCGACCACGGATAAAGTAAAGGAAATGGAGAACGTGCAGCAGGAATACTGGAACGGCCTGTCCAGGATAGACCAGTATGATGAATGGATTGCCGATACGGAAGCCAAGCAGCGGGAAGTACAGCAAAAAATGCAGGTTTATGATGAAGAAATTGCACATCTTATGGATATGGCCGGTACTGAGACGGAAGAAGCATTCCTGGCAAAGGGCAAGCAGCTGGAAGAAAAACAGAATCATGCCGCCAAGATGTCTGAATTGGACAATCAGCTGGCAAGAATATTGCCAGGAGATGACTATGAAAGGCTACCTGCTATGGAGCTTCCGGAAGAACATACACTTGAAGCGAACTATGAAAAAGAGTCAGACCGTACCAGCAGGATTGAGCAGGAGCTGGAACAAAAACGGCAAGAGCGCGCTGACATACATGCAGCTTTATCCGGACTGGAATCATCGGAATCGTACTCTGAGACGCTGCACCGTTTTACAACGGAACAGGAGAAGCTTGAGCGACTGGCGGAAGAATGGGCAGTTTTAAAATCAGCCAAAGAAATCCTCGCTGAAACCAAACGTAACTATCGCCGCAACTATTTGGAACAGGCCATCGAAAAAACGACACATTATTTTCACTTGCTAACGGAAAAGGCATACGGTAAAATTTATCCGCCGGAAGGAACGCAGTCTTTTCAAGTTGAAGCCCGTAATGGCATCAGGTATGATGTGAACGAATTGTCGCAAGGAACAATTGATCAGTTATACGTTTCCCTAAGATTGGGTATAAGTGAAGTGATGAGTGAAAAGCATCGGCTACCATTCATTATTGATGACGCATTTGTCCATTTTGATCCTGTCCGGACGAAGCGGATTGCCGAATTGCTTGCAGGGGTTTCCGAACAGCAGCAGGTGATGCTGTTCACGTGCAAGCCGGATGTGATGGACGCTGCGGCGAATGTGAGCCGGGCTGATTCAAAAAGTTCTATTCGCATTCCATTGTCATAAATGATAAACTAATTTCAGATAAAGTGAAACTAAACGGAAAGCTGTCATAGATCATAAAAAATGAAAGAAAGCATATGGAGGGAATTCCAGTGCAAAATGACGAAAATACTTCCATTGAAGCGATAAAGCACGAAGAGACAATTGAAAAATTCATCCAGGTGATTGCCAAAAATATGAACTTATACGGTATTACTTCCTCTGTGGGACGGTTATACGGGGTTCTGTATTTTTCGGATGAACCAATGACACTGGATGATATGCGCAATGCCCTTGAAATGAGTAAAACAAGTATGTCGACCGGTGTCCGCACCCTATCGGATATGAAAATGGTCGAATCAACTTTCCGAAGAGGTATCCGCAAAGACCTGTATCAGTCAGAAGAAGACTGGTATAAGTCATTCACGTCATTGTTTGCCAATCGCTGGCGCCATCATACAGAGACAAATATTGAAGAGGCTGATGAGACAATACGGGAACTGCGGAAGCTCACACGGAAAACAGATAATCAGGAGCTCTGCGACAGGATTGAACGTGATATCGACAGACTGGAATATGCAAAGAACTATTATAAGTGGCTGATGGATTTTATCCAGCTTGTCGATTCGGGCAAGATATTTGAATACTTGCCAAGACATGATGAAGACGAGAATAGTGATTCTGCGGATTGATTTTTCGGGTCAATCCTTTTTATTTAAGAGGTAGTTCAAGGGGGAGGGAAGTACATTGAAAAAGGGGATAGGTCATTACAGTATTGGGGATGCATTTGATGATTTTATTTTGGTTAAATCTTCTTCCAGAGGGGTTGCCAGCAATGGGAAGCCATTTCTGACATTAATCCTTAGGGATGCGACCGGTGAAATCGAAGCGAAACTATGGGATATCACAAAAGAGGATGAAGAGGTGTTTGTTGCAGAACAGATTGTCAGGCTTTCCGGAGAGGTCAATCAGTTCCGTGGAAAACCACAGTTGAAAATCTTCTCCATCAGGCTATCCAGTGAGGCTGATGGCGTCCGTTTGTCTGATTTTGTCGCGAAAGCCCCGGTGGAAAAGGAAGTCCTGATAGATAAATTGACGGAAGCCATTTTTGAAATGGAAAACCCGTCATTGCAGCGGATTGTTCGGGCGCTAGTTAAAAAACATCAGGAAAAACTGCTGACATACCCTGCCGCATCAAAAAATCACCATGAGTATGTGTCAGGATTGGCCCATCATATTGTCAGCATGCTGGATTTGGCGCGGAGTATGCATACGCTGTATCCGGAAACCAACAAGGACTTGTTGTATGCGGGCGTTATTTTGCATGACCTTGGAAAGGTGAAGGAATTATCCGGTGTCGTTACCACCTCCTATACATTGGAGGGAAAACTGATTGGACATATTCCACTGATGGTAGAAGAAATTGGAAATATGGCAAAAGAGCTGCAAATTGATGGGGAAGAAGTATTGATTCTGCAGCATTTAATCCTATCCCATCACGGCAAGGCAGAATGGGGAAGTCCTAAACCGCCGCTGATACGGGAGGCAGAACTGCTCCATTTGATTGATCTGGCTGATGCACGGATGCATATGCTGAACCGTGCGCTCGCGAAGGTTAATCCGGGTGAATTTACGGATCGATTATTCGCACTGGATAACCGGTCATTTTACAAACCATCGTTTGAAGAAAGCTAGAAAAATAATTGGAATTATTCCGCCTGCTTGTTCATATATGTCTAATAGTGCACGTTCAAAAAGGAGGATAAAAAGGACCGAGAATTTCGAGGCGGCGCAGCTTTGAGTAGCGGAGTGTATGCAATGTAATACATGAGCAACGGAAAAGCAAGCCAACGAAGAAATTCGATGTGTCATTTTTACCGGACTTTTTGAACAACCTTTAATAGATTTATGGACAAGGGGGCGTAAGTATGATTCTTGGACTGCCTTGGTGGGTTTTCATGATGATCCTTTTCATCTTTTTGAGCGGATATATGGCTTTCAGGGCGATGCGGGCCGAACAAAAACTGGAAAAGCACTATATCGAACAGGAAGGCAAAGTGTACATTGACCGGATTAGACAGGAGCGGGAACAGCGCCAGGAGCAAAAACAGCGGCAGCCATCTCATTAAGAGAATAGAATATCCGAAATAAAAAAGACGAACCCATTTAAATCATGGATTCGTCTTTTTTGCAGTTAAGAAAGTATAAATACTGGCTATTCACCAAAATCTATGGTTGACAAATTAGATGTCATTTTGACGTTAGCAGTCGCTTCGGAAAAACACTACGCTTTCCGTGGGCTTGTCCTCAGCCTCCTCGAAAAAGAAGATCGCTTTTTCTGCGGGGTCTTCACACTGCGCATTCCCACAGGAGTCTCCATGTTTTTCCTCCGCTAGCTAGTTTTACTACCATATTCACTCATTTCAACCATAGATTTTGGTGTTGACCCTAAATACTTTCTTACTGCATAAGTGCAACTAAGGCTTTTGCCATCAGAGCTTGGCGATAAGCCTTAGTTTTCTAATGTTTCACGTTAGTTTTTCTTTTTCTCTGCGGATGCTTTCTGAGCAAATATATCTTTCAGACCTTCCGCTTTTACATCAATGTCAGCATCATTCAATAGTCCTTGAACTTTTTTCTGTGCCTTTTGAACATCCATCTTCTGGTTGATGATTTGGCGTCGAATGTTGTTTTTATTGTCCTTGAATGAACCAATATCCTCTTCTTTCTCACGCTTGTCCGTCACTTTAATAATGTGATAGCCGTGTTCGGTCTTGACCGGGTCACTGACATCCCCTTTGTCCATGCTGTAGGCTTTGTCTTCAAACGCCGGGACCATTTTTCCGGTAGAGAAGTATCCGAGGTCGCCGCCTTTTTCAGCGGATGCTTTATCTGTTGAATACTCTTTGGCCAGTTCAGCAAAGTCTCCGCCGTTATCCAGCTTTTTCTTTACTTACTTAGCTTTTTCTTTTTTATCGACTAGAATGTGTTTGGCCTTAACTTCGGTTTTCATCCGTTCATATTTTTCTTTCAGCTCTTTTTTGGAAATATCCATGTCCTCTGCTACAGCTTCTTCCTGCAGGAGGCTGAGTTTGAGCATTTTGCGGAATGCCTGTTCATCTTTAAACCCTTGCCGCTGAAGAACGGATTGGAACTGATCACCCAGCTGGTCTTTCACATTCTGCACTTCTTTATCAATCTGTTTGTCGCTTACGTCGTACTTATCGTTCAATACTTCCACCGTGACCAATTCCCGGAGGACAGATTCCCCGTAACGGTCCTTCAATTCCTGGTAAAAATCATCTTTCGTAATGTTGCCTGCATTTGTTTCTGCGACTACTTCAGAATCTCCTTCACCTGAATTGCAAGCTGTGAGTGTAAAGATGCTTGCTGTCAGTGTTACGGCAATGGCTGCTTTTTTCATATTTTCCCACTCCTGTTTGATTTTAACATCATTAGATTATTTAATAACTATACCATATTTTATCTTCTATACGAAATAGTGACGTTATGTCATCGCATTCAATACTTTCATATAAGAGGATACCAATAATATTAAAACCATAATATTTATGACACGGAACATGGTGGATTGCTTTTTTTCTTTCATCTCCATTTTCATGCAGAATTGATGTGTCAATGAATTAAAAATGAGCAATACAAAAACTGCGTAAAATGGAAAAATCATTGTCATGCAAAAACCCCCTTACGAAATCACCCATCGTTTATACTGTATCAAAAGTTGAATGACATGAACAGAGTAAATTGCATTCAAGATATAAAAAAACCAGGCACCTGATTCCTCATAAGCGAGGCTATGCCCGGATTTTCACTTTATGATGATTTGACAAGGATGGCAATCTCGTTGTTGCTGTTTTCAATATAGGCTTCTTTTGGCGCCTTCGAAATATATAGGATATACAGGAAGTCAGTAAAGGTCATCCCGATATGAATCGATGTGAAAATCAGGAAGTAAACATAATAGCCACTGAAAAAGTATGCCGCCATTACACCGGGTATGGTGATAAGAAGTGTCGGTGCAACCGCAGCCAGCAGTGAGGCTTTTTTGGAAACATATTTTTTTGTATAATAATTGATATTGGAAAAGAAAATGGTATTCTGCTTATAAATCAGTCGCGCTTGTTTATTCATCATGATCAGCGGCAGCATGTGCATGAACACGTGTATGAACGGCATGAAAAGAATCGCTATTAGTAGCGGGAAAATGCCGAACTCATCTAAATCGGGCATGCCGTGCCTGATGGAGATGGGCACATATAGAAATACAAAGGATAAGAGGCCAGTCAAAAATGATTGCAGATATAATCGGTTCAGTCCATACTGTTTATGCAAATTAATGATTTTAAGGCAATTCATTTTTGATCCCCTCCCCGTTTTTATAAATCCGATTTTCCTCTAAGATAATAGTACGGAAAGATACAAAAAGCAATAGGTTTTCAGGAAAAAATATGCCCATTTTTAACGCGGCTTGAAATACCGCCGTATCAATAGTTTGAAATGTTTTGAGAATATGGTGCTGGAGGCTGGTTCAAGTGGAAAATGAAAAAGATTATTCAACGAAAACCTTTCATATTCAATTGCTGACGAAAACCATGGACATGGAGCAGTATCCACTCGTCAGAATGATTATTGAAAATAATATCAGCAAACAGGAATACGACGAATTATTCGAGCATTTGGAAGGCTTGTACCAGCAGTATACGATGCAAAAAGAGGAGGGACTACTGGATTTCACATCTCTCTTGGTTCATTTTGCAGGCATGCTAAATGTGAAACTGCATCCGGATGCGGTGATTGCTGCACTAAAAAAAGAAGGATACTATCCTTCTTTAATGGACGTGTTTATGCAGATTTTAAAGGAAAATGGAAGATGAGATATCCAATCAGTTAGTTGCCAGGTGAGATGGAAAGTCATTCATCGTTCAGGTGGCGAAATGATGACTCAATCCGTTTGTGGAAATCAATAATTTCGTTTAGATTATCAGCAATTCCTGGGTTATTCACAGCACGGTCTTCAAGCTCCTCCCGTATGTTCTCCAGTGAGTCCTTCTGATGGCTGGATGCATCCAGCCACTTATTCACATAATTGTTCATGAACGTTTTGAATAATTGTGTATTTGCTTCATATAAGTCTTTGCGTACGCCTTTTTTCCAGACACGGGTGACAAGATTGGAATCAGACAAGCTGCGAATGCTTGTACTCATCGATGTCTTACTTTTTCCCAGTGCCTCGCCCATTTCATCAAGTGTCTGCGGCTCTTCCTGAAGGTACAGATAAACAAAAAGCCTGGCCTCGGCTGGGGTCAAGCCGAACAATTCAATTGTTTTGGCAAATTCAATAATTATTTTATTTGTAAACTTTTCAGTAGTAGACCCGCACATAAAATCCCCCTATAAGTCCTGGTACATAAAGGTTACACCAAAAACAACAGTAATAAAAATAGTGGGTTGGCAAGTAAATTGGCGCAAAATGGAGAAATCAAAAGAACAAACTTGTACAATTACGTACAGAATAAACTGTACAAAAAAAACATACAAAATCAACGGTATTTAACATTTGAATTATACAGACCTTTCGAATATAGTATTAAGAGTGGATGACGAAGCGAGGGCAGTCCAAAATATGAATGAAAGCCAAATGGAATAAGTTTGGTTTCGTTTTATTCATTTAAACTGATAGAAAAGGACCAAGACTATTATCCTCGTCAGCGAATACATCAATTAAAAGAAGGGGGAAAAGCGGTGTGGTAGATGACTCCGCGAACATAGGCAAAAACTATCAATCTAATTTTCTGGCAGCTCCGGCATTGCTTGCAGTTACCAGGATAGGATTAAGAAGAAAAACGGACGTAAAAACCGGGATTCTGAAATTAAGCGAGGTGAAAACATGAGTACAATTAAGGTAGACAGACTGACGAAGATTTTCGGCAGACGTCCGAAGCAAGCCGTGAAATACCTGGAAGAAAATAAATCAAAAGATGAAATCCTGGATTTAACAGGGATGACGGTAGGTGTCAATCAGGCATCGTTTGAGGTTCAGGACGGAGAAGTCTTTGTCATCATGGGCTTGTCAGGAAGCGGTAAATCGACACTTGTCCGCATGCTGAACCGGCTGATTGAACCCACTTCAGGTGATGTATGGCTTGGTGATGAAAACATTACAGAAATGAATAAAGAACAACTGCGGGACATGCGCAGAAAGAAAATGAGCATGGTTTTTCAAAATTTTGCACTCCTTCCGCATAAAACCATTCAAAAAAATGCGGAGTACGGCCTGGAAATCCAGGGGATCGACAAAGATGAACGTGCCAAAAAAGCAACAGAAGCGCTTGAACTGGTTGGTCTCGGCGGTTATACGGACAAGTATCCAAGTGAACTTTCCGGCGGTATGCAGCAGCGTGTCGGCTTGGCAAGAGCACTTGCCAATGACCCTGAGATTCTACTGATGGACGAGGCATTCAGTGCGCTCGATCCACTGATCCGCAAAGATATGCAGGATGAGCTGATGGATTTGCAGCAGTCCGTGCATAAAACGATTATCTTCATTACACACGACTTGAACGAAGCGCTTCGCATCGGTGACAGAATTGCTTTGATGAAAGATGGCAGTATTGTACAAGTTGGTACGGCGGAGGAGATTTTGATGGATCCGGCTAACGATTACGTTGAACGTTTTGTTGAAGACGTTGATCTGTCGAAAGTACTTACTGCCGGCCATGTTATGAAACGGGCAGAAAGCGTATCCGTTGATAGAGGTGCCAATGTAGCTTTAAGGCTAATGAAAGACAGTGGCCTTTCCACCATTTATGTCGTGGATAAAAAGAAAAAATTGCTCGGATATGTAACCGCGGACCAGGCAGCGGAGGCAGCTAAAAAGGAGAAAGGACTTGAAGAGATCCTAACTTCCGATATACCAACGGTTCAAACGGATACGCTGCTTGCAGACGCCTTTGAGCCAATGGCCGACGATAAAGCACCACTATCAGTTGTCGATGAGTCTGGAAAGCTTGTAGGAATCGTTGTTCGCGGTTCGGTTATTGGTGCATTAGCCGGCAACGATGATGTACTGAATGGAAATGGGGGTGAAGTAATCAATGGATAATACCGGTCAACTCTTCCCCAAATTGCCACTGGCAAGCTGGATTGAATCATTTGTTGATTTTTTGACAACGTATCTTTCGGCATTATTTGATACTATTTCAACCGTTATAGAATTTGTGACGGAGAATTTTGTCATGCTGATGGAATTGGGACCACCAATTGTGCTTATTATACTGATTGCACTCTTAGCATGGTGGGTGGTGAACTGGAAACTGGGTCTGTTTGCATTGATAGGACTTGGGTTAATCAACAATCTTGGCTATTGGCCAGAATTGATTGAAACCATTTCACTCGTTGTTATATCTGTTTTAATTTCCATGATCATTGGTATTCCAATAGGGATTTGGATGTCGCAGAAAGGTTCCGTACAGGCAGTTATAACTCCAATTCTTGACTTTATGCAGACGATGCCTGCCTTTGTTTATTTGATTCCGGCAGTTGTCTTCTTCAGTCTGGGCATGGTGCCAGGTGTTGTTGCAACCATCATTTTCTCCATGCCGCCTACTGTAAGGCTCGCAAACCTTGGTATCCGGCAGGTCGATCAGGAACTTATTGAAGCATCAAATGCATTTGGTTCCTCTACCGGACAGAGACTGACAAAAGTTCAAATACCACTTGCCATGCCAACAATTATGGCAGGTATCAACCAGACGATTATGCTTTCATTATCGATGGTTGTTATCGCCTCCATGGTCGGGGCACCTGGTCTTGGCACGGTCGTTTACAGGGCTGTAACGCAGGTTGCTATCGGACCAGGGTTTGAAGGTGGACTATCACTTGTTATTCTTGCGATGCTGCTTGACCGCATTACGCAGGGAGCAAATAAAAATTAAGCATGTTCACGGGTTTTCTGCATCATTCATGATGTGAAGACCCGAGACATATAAAAACATTATTTTAAGGAGGTCAATTTCTTATGTTTAAGAAATTAAGATTTTTAGGTTTAGCTGCTGTACTTGTGCTGGTTATTGCACTTGCAGCATGTGGTGGCGGCAGTGATGAAGGAAGTGAAAGCGACTCCGGCTCCGACGACAGTGGTAACAGTGACGGCGGCGACAGCAGCAGCGGTGTAGAACTTGGTGAATCAGAACTAACTGTTCCTTACGTTGCTTGGGCAGGCGCTATGGCTCGTACACCCCTGGTTAAGCAGGTACTTGAAGAAGTAGGGTACACTGTGGAACCAAAACAGGTTGACGCAGGCGCGATGTGGACAAGTGTTGCCAACGATGATTCATCATTTATGACGGCTTCATGGCTCCCGGCGACACACCAGTCCTACTGGGAAAAGTACCAGGACGATGTGGAAGCTGTCGGTGCATTTGTTGACAAAGCTCCACTTGCCATGACGGTTCCATCCTATATGGATGTTAACTCTATTGAGGACCTAAAAGGCAATAAGGAATTGGGTGAAGCAGTAGACTGGGAAATTACCGGTATTGACCCGGGTGCAGGCGTCATGCAGAATACGGAAACAGCAATTGAAGAATATGGTCTGGACAAATGGGAACTAAAGCCAAGCTCTGAAGGTGCCATGCTTTCAGAACTGCAGAAGAAAATCGATAATGAAGAACCAATTATTATTCCGGGTTGGAAACCACACTGGATGTTTGCGGAAATGGATCTGAAAATGCTGGAAGACCCTAAAGAAGTATACGGTGGTGAAGGTGACCGTATCGAAGCTATTGCACATACAAGCTTCAAAGAAGATTCTCCAGCAGCATATGAAGTGCTGAAGCGTTTGACAGAAGATTACGATACGGAAATGGAGAACAAACTACTGGTTGAAATCAATAATGGTACAGAAGCAGCAGATGCAGCAAGCCAATTCCTCGAAGACAATCCTGATCTTCTTGAAAAATGGACAGAAGGCATCGGTGAGTAATCTGTAAATAAACGTAAAAAGGCTGTCTCATAAGTTGAGACAGCCTTTTTATGTGCACCATTACCATAGATGGTCTAAAACTAGGCTATTTTCTAATAGACTGTTGTTTTTTATCACCTTAAAAAATGTAAAGCTGCTGAACAATTTCTATAAACTGCGAAATAGATTGAGATGATGGTTGGACTACCGTTCCGGAAATACACTTCGCTTTCACCACTCCGGGTACAAGCGCGAGATCTGCTCCGACGAACAGGATGTTCTAGGGTCGGCGTTGTCGCAGTACGTAACGAATTTAGCCGACGTCCTTTTCGCAGTGTCTTCTTTACCGCAGGCACGACTTCAGCCTCCTCGCGGGAAAGCGCCGCTGAAAAGCCCGAGAGAAGGCTTCTCAAGACCAAAAGCCACCTAAAAGCGGGACGAAAAGTCCGAGAGAAGGCTTCTCAAGGCCAAAAGCCGTCCAAAAGAGGGCCAAAAAGTCCGAGAGAAAGCTTCTCAAGGCCAAAAGCCACCTAAAAGCGGACCAAAAAGTCCGAGAGAGAGCTTCTTAAGACCAAAAGCCATCCAAAAGCGGGCCAAAAAGTCCGAGAGAAGGCTTCTCAAGGCCAAAAGCCATCCAAAAGCGGGCCAAAAAAGTCCGAGAGAAGGCTTCTCAAGGCCAAAAGCCACCTAAAAGCAGCCCAAAAAGTCCGAGAGAAGGCTTCTCGAGGCCAAAAGCCACCTAAAAGCAGCCCAAAAAGTCCGAGAGAGAGCTTCTTAAGGCTAAAAGTAGAGGCCACTGAAAAGGTGCCTCTTTTTTCAAATGATGATTAATTCAAAGAAAAAATGGGAGACTTTTTCACCAAATCGATGGATGAAAATTCCCCCTTCTGCGAGGAGTGCTGCTTCGTCGAAAAACTTGCAACACGACGAGCGCAAAGCAAAGCTTCACCGAGTACACTTCAACCTGCGAGGAGTGCTGCTTCACTGAAAAACTTGCAACACGACGAGCACAAAGTATTCTGCCGGAGCGAATTCAAGCACTCAATCATCACTAAAACCAGGAAAACGTCGCTAAAGAGAATTTTCACTATGTCGCAGTTTATATCAACTGCGTTGGAACAACAACAACGTTTTCGAAAAGAGCCAAACATAAAAACCCTCCAGCTAATGGTGGATAGCAGCTGGAGGGCTTTTTGTGCGACGGGCAGTCGCACCTAGTGTAGATTACTACACTGAACTAACTTTTAAAGGATTGGAGTA
>NZ_JBHUNA010000018.1:168779-205113 GCF_042685205.1 Lentibacillus juripiscarius | reverse complement strand
TTTATTTGATGAAAATGTAATTTGGCGAAACCGCTTGGGCGACAAACAATTGCACTTTTCTACTAAGTTTCAATGAATAATTCAGGATGAAATTCATTCTGCTATAAACAAAAAGAGTTGTTCGTGAGGAAAAGCATCTTGTGACAGGTGCATATTAAGGCTTATCGTGGTGCTTTGAAAAACGAAGGGTAGTTTCGAGGGGGAGATCGATGAGTGAATTGTTTTGGTCAGCGATTATAATGGTTATCTCAGGCGGGATCGGTGAATTTTTTGCAGGTAAGATAACAGATAAACGCAAACGATCGAATACTAGAACAGGTCTATGGGCGGTGATAGGAATTGGATTTGTTATTGCCTGGCTAGTGAGTTAAAATCCCCACGACAGATGAAAAGCGTACAGTTACGGCTGTACGCTTTTAAAAAATAATACCTTGCATTGCAAGATATTTATGGATATAATGCAAATATACCTTGTAATACATGATATACAAATGGGGTGACACGCCATTGTCGACAACACAGATGATGAAAGGGATTCTGGATGGATGTTTGCTGGCTATTATTAAAGACAGGGAAGTATATGGGTACGAATTGGCAGAGCAGCTGGGGAAGTACGGGTTTGAGTCGCTAAGTGAAGGGACGATTTATCCTTTATTGATGCGGATGCAAAAGGAGGAGCTTGTCACGTCCACACGGAAAAAGTCAACCGCCGGGCCGAAAAGAAAGTATTATTCGCTTACAGCAAAAGGGGAAGAGGAATTAGTAAAGTTCATTGAGCGTTGGAATTATTTACAGACCAATGTTAATGGAATCCTTAACCATGAAGTAGATACAGAGGGGAGTGGTTTCGATGGCAATCAATAATGTTCCATTATCCGAAAAAAGCAGGGAATTTTTGGAGGAACTGCGGGTTTATTTATTTTCCAGCGGTAAAAAAGAAGACGAGATAGATGAAATCGTCGAAGAATTGGAAGTTCATCTTTTAGAAGCGGAAGAACAAGGCAAACCAATTGAAAAAGTGGTAGGAGATTCACCTAAAGCATATATGGAACAGCTTTCGAGTGTAATGGATATTGATACGAAAACTTGGTTCAAATATGCACTTATTATTATCCTTGGTTCATTTTCTTTTAAAATAATTGGAGATCTGTTAAGGGGGGAACTTTCTTATTCGATTTTAGCAATCATTGGTCATATTGTTATTTCGGGTATGTTCATCCTGGGATTATTTGGAGCTTTTAGATATATTTCTGCACGTCAGGTTTCTAACGTAAAACAGTTCTTCACGTTAGCAATAGTCGGCGGCGCTCCATTTCTGCTGTTTTTTGGTCTGATTTTCCTGGACAGGTCGGTAGAAACACCTGTTTTTCACTTTGGACAGATAGGGTCGATTATTATTGGTGTCCTAACGTTATTGTTTGTAGCGGCAATTTCCATATGGTCCAAAAGCTGGGTTATTCCAATTATTCTTGCATTGTTGTATCTTCCGGAACTGATTCTGAATCAGACAGGACTTGAAAAAACTACTGTCATAACAGTAAGTTTGTTTATAACTTATGGTGGTTTGGCAGTATATCTTATTTTCGTAAATAAAAAGTTAAACCGTGAGTAGAAACGATTCAGCTAACCCGATAGAAATAGGGTTAGCTGGACTGTGAACAGTTTATTCCATCCCACGAATCTTCTCATTTCGCTTCACCATTTGCTCATACCGCTTCTTAAACTGCACCAGTTCATCTCCGGAAAAATCATCGGTCACAATCGCCTCGCTTACTTCTTGCAGTGCATGCTCCACGCGTTCTTTCACTGCATCAACGGTCAGCTTTATTCCGAGCAGCTCGGATAAAGAAGCCATGACGATAGGGTTAATGTCCGGATAGTCAAATTTTGTCTCCTCCCCTTTCCGGGCCACGTCATAAAAGTCCCGGATCAGCTGGGCGCGCTCCTGGCCCTTACCTTCCACGTCCAAATAAATCTGAATGGCTGCTCCGTCTTTGACACGGCGCTGCGAGATGCCGGCGAATTTTTTTCCGCCGATACTCAGGTCATAGTCGCCGGGGCAATAGGAACCAATGATTTCATATGCTTCAATATCGCTGGTGACATCACGCAGCATGAACTGGATGAAGCGGACCATGGCGTCGTAACATTCGTGGATGGAAATACCACTGACATCGGGCAGGATGAGGGAAATGTTCAAAACGCCTGCATCCAGCGGGACGGCCAGCCCGCCGGAATTGCGGACAACCGCTTTATAGCCACGATCTGATAAAAGCCGAATACCTTCTTCCAAATAGGGCAGACGTGAATCCGGGATGCCCAAAACGACGGTATCCGGATGCACCCACAGCCGAAGCGCCGGATTCACATCCGCACCGGCAACGGACAGGGCAAGCACATCGTCGACAGCAAACGACGTCAGTGCGGTATAGTCCCGCCCGTGGAAAAATTTCTTTTCTGTATGGTCAAGGTAACGAAACTCCTTGTGGTGAACGACTTCCTTCCAATTTTTCATAATGTACTCCTTTAGTCTATCCTTTTAACTCTAGTGAAACTATTATATAATATAAATCAAATTGCCGAACAGAAACAGGTGAAAAAATGCCGTACAAAGATGAACAATTGCATGAGGAAAAAGTTTTCAAAGATCCGGTGCACCGGTATGTCCATGTTAATGACCGGGTAATTTGGGATTTGATTGCAACACCTGAGTTCCAGCGGCTGCGGCGGATTAAACAGCTCGGGACGACATACTTAACCTTCCATGGTGCCGAGCACAGCCGGTTCAATCACTCGCTCGGTGTCTATGAAATCGTCCGGCGGATTATCGCCAATTTTGAGGACAGCCCGCGCTGGGATGGAAATGAGCGGTTGCTCTGCCTGTGTGCTGCGCTCTTGCATGACCTGGGGCACGGACCGTTTTCCCACTCCTTTGAAAAAGTGTTTAAACTCGATCATGAGCATTTCACCCAGCAGATTATCCTCGGAGAAACACAGATTCACCGCATTCTGGAGCGGGTCGAGCCCGGTTTTTCCCAAAAAGTCGCCGATGTCATTGACAAAACATATGAGGACAAGCTTGTTGTCAGCCTCATTTCCAGTCAAATCGACGCTGACCGGATGGATTATCTGCAGCGTGATGCGTATTTCACCGGTGTCAGCTACGGGCATTTCGACATGGAGCGGATCCTTCGTGTCATGCGGCCGCTGGAGGATCAGGTTGTTATCAAGTCGAGCGGGATGCATGCTGTCGAGGATTATATTATGAGCCGCTATCAGATGTACTGGCAAGTTTATTTTCACCCGGTGACCCGCAGCGCGGAAGTGATTTTGTCGAAAATCCTGCATCGTGCTAAGTATTTGTACGAACATGACTATACATTCAAGCTGAAGCCGATTCATTTTATTTCCTTTTTTAATGAGTCAGTCGGTCTTCGTGACTATTTGAAGCTGGATGAGGCGGTTGTGTCTTATTATTTCCAGCTTTGGCAGGAAGAGGAAGACCCTATTTTACGCGATTTGTGCGAGCGGTTTATGAACCGGCGCCTGTTCAAATACATCGAATTCAATCCAAATCAGCAAATGAACGAGTGGAAGGAGCTTTACTCGCTGTTTAAAGATGCGGGCATTGACCCGGATTACTACCTGGAAGTCGACTCCTCATCCGATTTGCCGTACGATTTTTACCGTCCTGGCGAAGAAGAGGAGCGTCTGCCAATTCACTTGCTGATGTCGGATGGGGACTTAGTGGAACTGTCCCGCAACTCGGATATCGTCGAGTCAATTTCCGGAAAAAAACGGACAGACCATAAGCTGTACTTCCCGGCAGACCGGCTGAAACAGCTGCCAGCCAATCATCCGGCAAAAGAGCGGATTGTTGAATTGCTGCATCTTTAAGTACATGTTGGTGAAGAAGGATAAAAATGCGTGTTCAAAAAGGAGGATAGAAAGGACCGAGAAGTTCGAGGCGGCGTAGCTCCCGAGTAGCGGAGTGTATGGAAATTATACATAAGCAACGGAAAAGCAAGCCAACGAAAAAAATTCGAAGTGTCCTTTTTACTGGACTTTTTGAACAACCTCTAAAAAGGGTTTTTTGGCCAATTTTGCCATGTCCCAACATTGTAAAGGAGCGAAATACCATGCTGACAGACCACGCTAAACTCATGCAGTTTTTTTCCGAGGCCAAGGAAGTGACCGGACGGAAAAAGCTGCAGAAGATGATTTATATATTGCAAAAATGCAACTTCCCATTCGAGGAAAAATACCAGTTTCATTTTTACGGGCCGTATTCCGAAGAGCTGTCGCTAAGAGTGGAGGAACTGTGTAACCTTGGTTTCATTACCGAGGAAAAAGAGGAGAAGAGCAACTATTTTCAGTATCGTTACGACATAACCGGTGACGGGCTGGATTTCCTGCACCAATTTCAGATGGACATGCCGGATATGACCGGGCAGATTGCATTGCTGAAGGAAAAAAGCTCCCGGTTTCTTGAGCTCGTTTCGACGGTGCTTTATTTTGACGGGCTGAGCCGTGATGAAGTAATTGAGAAAGTGCATACGGTTAAACCGAAGCAAAATTACACCGAACTGGAATTGGACGAGGCGTTTCGGTTTATCAGCACGATCACCCCGGTGCAGTGAACCAGTTCAGTGGCTTTATAAGAGGGACCATCCGGACTGGTGAGCGTTCGGATGAACAGTGCTGGGACAATATGCTACAATGGGAATCAGCCTATTTTAGGAGGGTTTTGAAATGAGTTCGGATCAATCTTCCAATCAAAAGAAAAGCAACCAGTTCACCATAATTAAAGATGACCCGAATGACGGTCATGGTGGATATGGCGTTGGTGCCATCAGCCTGGAGAATATGTCATCCGTCATCATTGATCCAAATGAGGACCGTGCGTTTATCGACATGGGAGCGATGCATGCGCGCAGTGAGGTTGAGCGCCGTGTTAAGTTTCAAAATGACAGGGATGTTGTCGCAAATGGCAAATTGTACTGGATCGTCTGGGTAAATACGGAAAAGGGTGAAAATGGTCCATACTTTTCCGGAGTATGCGGCAGTGAAATCGTTGTCGACCGGTCCATCAAGCGTGCGTACAAGTCCATGCCAGAGCATGTCACACATATGGAAAAGTCACTGAAGGGTAAAATTATGGTGGAACATATGGACGACCATTCTAAAAAATTGCTAAGAGACTTCCTCGCTAATTTTGAAGGCGGCGACATGTGGGCGAATTCCTCCGACGAATTAAAAGAAGCCCTTCCGAATGAATGAACATTTTGTGACCGAATAATGAACAATTATTTTTCGGCTTGTACTTTTGGATGGAACTTTGTAAAATATGTGTACATGGACTAACACATGTATTACTAGGACACAGGAAGAGCTGACTCCGGCTGAGGCATTGCCTATCGGGAGTCAGCTCTTTTTGTTTTGGGTCTATTTATTGGTTAATTTGGGATGATATTTTCTTAACGGGTTGGCGAGTTGATATTTCCGGTTGATACTATGCTTCGAGCGGTTGATAACAGCCGTCGACCGGTTGATACTTGGCCCCAGCGGTTGATATCCACCGGAAACCGGTCGATACTTGGCCCCAGCGGTTGATATCGACCGTAAACCGGTTGATACTTGGCCCCCACCGGTTGATATCTGCCGCAAATCGGCAGATATTTCACCACTTCCGGCTCCTGGAAACTAATATCTACCCCGCAAGCAGCTATTCCACAGGCAAAACCTCTGAGCCTTCTCAAAACAGAAAGTCGAATACTTTTTTGAGCATGCCCTTGTCCTGCTCTTTTTCCTTGTCTTTGTCTGGCTTCTGATCACCATCCGGCATATGCACGTCACAGTATTCCTCTGGTCCAGTTCCTTTTTCAAAATACATGAGACGGCTTGTGTCGCAATAAGGGGTAGCTCGTTTACCGCTTTCGGGATCAACCTGAATGCCGGTTACACCGGACGGCATTTTGAATTTTTTCCCTGCGTTTTCCTTATGGGCACCTTCCATAACACTTGCCCATATTTGTTTGGCATATGTGTGTTCATTTACTTTCATCATTTGCCTGTTGTCGTCATACCCGGTCCACACGCCTACTGTGAGGGACGGGCTGTATCCGACCATCCAGCTGTCCGCATTCGTTGTGCCTGACTTGCCGGCATAGGCTCTGCTCAGGTCATCGGCAATTCCCGATCCGGTTACCGACATGTAGCCATCAAGGGAGTGGTCAAACATACCGGTTAATAGATGGGTCAGGACGAATGATGTCTGCGGATCCAGCACTTGTTTTCCTTCTTCTTGTTCGCGTTCAAAAACCGTTCTGCCGTGCCGGTTCGTAATTTTGGTCACGGTATGGCCTTCAATCTGGTGTCCGCCATTGGCCAGCATCCCGTAGCCGGTTACCATCTCTTCCACCGTCACAGCAGCACTCCCGAGAGCAAGGGAAGGGACGGCCGGAAGCTTGCTGTCAAACCCGAATTTCCGGGCTGTTTTGACTAACTTTTCCGGACCAAGGTACAGGTTCGTCTTCACGGCATAGACGTTATCTGAAAGTGCCAGCGCCTGGGCAAGTGTTATGGGCTCGTCGGCATAGTAGCCATTATAGTTGCTCGGCTGATAGACTTTCCCATTTTCCAGTCTGAATGCAGTTGGTTTGCTCATCAGCATGGTTGCTGGAGTGTAGCCGTTTTTCAGTGCCGCGTAATACAGAAACGGTTTGAAAGCCGATCCCGGCATCCGCTCCGCCTTTATTGCCCGGTTGAACTGGCTGTTGTTATAATCCCGGCCGCCGATGAGGGCCCGGACGCCACCGGTTGCGGGATCCATGGCCATGGCACCGAGCTGGATCTCACTGCCGGACTGGATCACCGTGGATGCACTCTGTTTCATCTGCTGCTGCAACTGTTTATCAAGCGTGGTGTGAATATGATAGCCGCCGGAGCGCACCTTTTCCGCATCAAGTCCAAGAAGCGACGCAGCCTCCTTCAGAACGGTATCCTGAAAATACGGAGCAAGCGGTACACGCTCCCGTTCTTCCGCATCGGTAAAGGCGAGCTTTTTCCGTGATGCCAGATTATGTTCCTGTTCGGTAATGGCACCGTCTTCAAGCATGACATTAAGGGTGTGGCGCTGGCGTTTTTTGGCATTTTCCCGATTGTTGAACGGGGAATAGTACGCAGGGCCCTTCGGAATGGAAGCCAGCATCGCACTTTCAGCCAGTGTGAGACTGTCTGCAGATTTATCGAAAAAATGCTTGCTCGCCGCTTCCACGCCATACGCGCCATGTCCATAGTAAATCGTGTTCAGGTACCCCTCGAGAATTTCCTTTTTGGAATAATGGACCTCCAGCCGCACCGTATAAAACGCTTCCTTCAGCTTGCGCACCCACGTTTTTTCATGCGACAAATACAAATTCCGGGCATATTGCTGGGTGAGGGTGCTCGCGCCTTCTTTCAGGGAAAAACTTTTCAAATCAGATAGCAAAGCACCAGCAATCCGTTTCAAATCGAAGCCATTATGCTCGTAGAAATGCTGATCCTCAACAGCCAGCGTTGCCTTGACGAGATGAGGCGACATGTCATCCAGACTTACCCAGTGACGGTTTTCCGCACCATGTTCCTCCCCGATGACGTCCCCATTCGTATCATAATACACCGTGTTCTGGTCATTGGTTAGTGGCGGCGGGCCAAGCAGAAAACTAACCGTATAAACGCCGACCAAAAGTGTCATGCTCACCACAAACACCGCCAGCGGCACCAAGTATGCCATCCGTTTCTTGTTTCCATTGAGCCGCAATAAATTCCGCATATCACATACTCCATTTTCGACAGATTTCTAGCTAGTTCCATTATGGGAAAAAATAAACGAAATTAAACCCGGGCTTGGGTTATTGTGTTGAATGTTGATGTGACATGTCGAAAGTGACGGGGGTGTGGCGGAAAGGCAAAGGCGGGGTGTTATTTTTTGTGTAAGCTGTCGAGAGGGGGGGCATCAGCGCTGGTCGGGGTGGGGTATCAACCGATTTGGGTGAGTAATCAACCGGCCGGGGTGTAGAATCAACCAAAATGAGAAAGAATCGACCGGTTATCAGGAGAAATCAACCGGTTGGGGCGAGAAATCAACCGGTCGTGGTGTAGAATCAACCAAAATGAGAAAGAATCGACCGGTTTTCAGGTGTAATCAACCGGTTGGGGCCAGAAATCGACCGATCGAGGTGTAGAATCAACCAGTATGGGAAGAATCGACCGGTTTTCAGGTAGAATCAACCGGTTGGGGCGAGAAATCAACCGGTCGGGGTGTAGAATCAACCAATATGAGGAGAAATCAACCGTCCGGGGCGAGGAATCAACCGTTCGGGTCCACATATCGACCGGTCAGAACCAATCATCAACCTTTAACAGAAAATATCATCCTGAGCCGCAAGATTTTCAACCATCGACGTCAAATTTCAGCCCAAGTGGCAGGAAAACTATCACCGGTCAGCCTTTGTATTGAAATCATGTGGGATTTATCGCTATAATAGGTTATTATATGATGCAGGAGCGGTTAAGAATGAAGGACAATGCAAAACAGGTTGCCATTGAGCTCGAAACGTCGATTGATGACAATGGTGAAATGGAGTACAATACGGTAAGGCAGACAGGCCAGTTTTACCAAAAAGAAACAATGGACGTGCTTACGTATACAGAAACACTAGATGACGGGTCGAATGTCAGCAGTCTGATCACGATTTATGAAGACAGGGTAAGCATCAAGCGGAAAGGGCCGGTTGCCATGCATCAGCAGTTCCGTCCGCATCGGTCCACCGAAAATGTTTACCAGCACCCGCATGGCACGATACATATGGAAACCTATACCAAAGCTATTGATTACCGCAGGCCGGCAGCAGAGCAGGCTGGCTTGTTGACCATCGCTTATACAGTAAAATTGAATGGACAGGATGAACGCAATCATCAATTGACCTTGAACGTACGTGATAAGGAGGACTCTCAATGAGCAACGTGTTGGCACAGACGGAAGATATACTGAAACAAGAGATTGCCGCAGCTGTTGTACAGGCAGGATTGGCGGCAGAAGAAGAACTGCCGGAAGTCATTCTGGAAAAACCGAAAGAAAAAACGCACGGTGATTTTGCGACCAATATTGCCATGCAGCTGGCACGTATCGCCAAAAAAGCACCACGCCAGATTGCCGATGATATCGTGGCTCATCTCGACCAAGCGAAAGCGAGTGTCGCCAGCGTTGAAGTGGCGGGGCCCGGCTTCATCAACTTTTTTATGAAAAATGATTTTCTCGGTGATTTGATTCCGGCCATTTTGGAAGCAGGGGAGTCGTACGGCCGAACGGATTCCGGCAAGGGGGAAAAGGTGCAGGTTGAGTTTGTCTCCGTCAACCCGACCGGCGATCTGCATCTTGGCCATGCCCGTGGTGCGGCATATGGTGATGTTTTTTGCAATGTGCTGGATGCGGCAGGTTATGACGTCGAACGGGAATATTACATTAACGATGCCGGCAACCAGGTCGATAAGCTCGCTTCGTCCGTTGCAGTCCGGTATTTGCAGGCACTTGGCCGTGATGCAGTCATGCCTGAGGACGGATACCGCGGTGAAGATGTGGCTGCCATTGGCCGGGAGCTGGCGGAAGAACACGGTGAAAAATGGGCGGACGCCGATGAATCCGAGCGTTATTCCTTTTTCCGGGAGTACGGGCTGAATCATGCGCTGGAGCAGATCAGGAAAGACCTCGCCGACTTCCGCGTGCATTTTGACAACTGGTTTTCCGAGCAGTCGCTGTACAATGACGGCAAAGTGGAAGCAGCTGTGGAAACGCTGCGGAATGGCGGTTATGTGTATGAAGAAGACGGAGCAACCTGGTTCCGCTCGACCGATTTTGGCGATGATAAGGATCGGGTTTTAATCAAACAGGACGGCAGCTATACGTACCTGACACCAGACATCGCTTATCATAAAGACAAGCTGGAGCGCGGCTTTAATAAGATTATTAATGTATGGGGATCCGACCATCACGGCTATATCGCCCGGATGCAGGCTGCCATCCAGGCACTCGGCTATCCGAAAGATAAATTGGGTGTAAAAATCATCCAGATCGTCAACCTGTTTGAAGGCGGCGAGAAACTGCGCATGAGCAAGCGGACAGGCAATGCTGTTGCACTGCGGGATCTAATGGAAGAGGCAGGGGTTGACGCGACACGCTACTTCTTCGTTATGCGATCCAATGATACCCAATTCGACTTTGATTTGGACCTGGCCCGTTCCGAATCCAACGACAACCCTGTTTATTACGTACAGTACGCCCATGCCAGGATTTGTACGATGCTAAAACAGGCAGAGGAAAAAGGGTTTGCCGACAGTGAGCAGTTTGACGCGAAACTGCTCACATCCGAGAAGGAAGTGGACCTGCTGAAAAAACTGGGCGAATTTCCGCAAACAATCGCGGAAGCTGGCGAAAAACACGCACCGCATAAAGTGCCGCAGTATGTTTTCGACCTGGCATCCCAGCTGCATAGCTTCTATAATGCAGAAAAAGTGCTCGACCCGGACAACCCGGAACGCACAAAAGCCCGGATTGCCCTGATGAAAGCAGTCCGCACCACCCTGGCAAACGGCCTTGGACTAATCGGAATAACCGCACCAGAAAAAATGTAATCATCATTAGCTGCAGGGGTTCAGTACTCCTGCAACTTTTTAGTGGGACGCGGGAACAGGCTTACTGTTCCAGTTTAAGCGGACAGGTTGGTACTGAGCGGTGGACCTGAGCAGGTCAAATCGAGCGAGAAAGACCTCGAATCGAGCGACACCGGCTTCAAATCGAGCGAGGGCCGTCCAGCTGTACTGCCTGTAGAAAAAAGCAGGCTCCTTTGTCAATGGCCTGCCTAACTGTTGCGATTAAACTCTTCTTGTTTTGTCTCTAACTGGTGTTTAAGAATATTCTTCCAGATTCTTGGAGGAATCTCTTTCCCCAGTGAATGGGAAACCCGCGTTCGTAACCATTTTCCATTGACAAATTTCCTATAATAGTAATGGTCTGCTCCCTTTTTATATTCCTCCCACCCGTTTCGCTCACAGTAGCGTTTTAAATCCCTGAATTTAGGCAACTTCTTCTCCAAATAGTAATTGTTCAATATCTTCTTTGGTATCACAGAGCAAAATACGCAAAGCATACGGGGTAAGAGTGCGTGTATTTTTGGCCTGGAACATATAAGGCTCATTCATGAAATCCTCAGCAAATTCCCGGGCTGTTTCTGCAGCTGCCCGTTTACATTCCTCTTCAGTATCTCCCATAGCATAATCATTCAATGGCATAATCCAGGCCCAATAGGTTCCGTCGTTTTCTAAGCGTATATCAATGTCAAATGTATATTGCCCCAGGGTCTCAGCAAGCATTGAACGGCTTAAAATAACACCATCCGTCTCTGTCTGCTTCCGCGCTTTAATCAATGAGGGAATAAAATTCTGTACATCATCAAAAACAGTTGTAAAGTTCTGTCTGGCTGCTGAAAAACGATATTCTTTTAACATACTCAATCACCCTTTCACCTCCTACACTACCATGTTATGTACAATTTGTACAATTAGTACAAATTTTATACACTGGGTATCTAAAAAACTTGGGCGGAACACGGGGACAGGCTTATTGTCCCGGTCTAAGCGGCAGGTTGAAACTGAGCGGTGGCTTGAGCAGGTTAAATCGAGCGACGCCAGCCCAAATCGAGCGAGAGCCGCGTCAATTCGAGCGACACGCGCCACAAAACGAGCGACGCCCAACTCAAATCGAGCGAGAGGCCACCTCAAATCTACCCACCTCAATACGAGCGGGGTCCTCTTCTACTACTACAATCGTACGCATTTCCAAAAAAGTGTTATTTTCCCACAAAATTCGACTTCAGCAACATTTTGTGCATAATTTTCAAAAATTGGTTGACTGAATGATCACTCATCATATAAAGTATAAGTAGAATCATAGTATTAAAGTGCTGGCGGTTTTTTATTTTCAAATTAATGCAATCGTTATCATTTTCCGTTATACTACAAATAAAGGGGGAAGTGCATCATGGACATATTTTTGACAGTGAATTGGATAGCATTCACTGCGATTGTCATTTATGGCGTTTACCTATTCGCCAAAGTGGTGGCGACGCGTGTTTCCTATATCAAGCTTGGGAAAAAGTCTGAGTTTGACCGGGATTTTAAAGAACGCTTCCGCCGCGTTGGCAAAATAGTTTTTGGCCAGTCGAAACTATTAAAAGATAAAAAGTCCGGAACCATTCACGTGATGATGTTCTACGGGTTCCTGCTCGTGCAGTTCGGGGCTATTGATATGTTTGTAAAAGGATTGGCACCGGGGAATCATTTGCCGTTTGGCATGTTCTATCCGGGATTCACGTTTTTCCAGGAACTTGTGACATTAATGATCCTGGTAGCCGTTGTATGGGCGTTTTACCGCCGCTATATTGAAAAAATCGTCCGTTTGAAACGCGGGTTTAAAGCAGGTCTTGTGCTGTTATTCATTGGAACATTGATGCTGTCTGTACTGCTTGGCAACGGAATGATGATTGTCTGGCACGGGGATGCTGCAACTTGGACCGAACCGGTTGCCAGTTTAATAGCTCTTGCATTTGGATGGCTGCCGCAAACCGCTGCCATGGTGTTATTCTACGTTTTCTGGTGGATTCACACGGTTACCATACTGGCATTTTTAGTTTATGTGCCGCAGTCCAAGCACGCACACTTGATTGCAGCGCCTATTAACGTATTCTTGAGTAAGCGCGTACCAGGCAAATTAAAACCGATAGATTTTGATATTGACGACGAGCAAAATGAGGATGAAATTTCGTTTGGTGTCGGCAAGGTGGAAGATTTCGAACAGCACCAGATGATTGATTTTTACGCATGTGTGGAATGCGGTCGTTGTACGGATGTCTGTCCAGCTGCAGGGACCGGAAAAATGCTGTCGCCGATGGATATTATGGTGAAAGTCCGCGATCATCTGACGGAAAAAGGCGCAGCTGTCACAGGCAAATCGCCATGGGTTCCTTCCTATGCGTTTTCCGGAACGAAAGGAAACGAGCTTGCTGGGCAGGGGGCAAGTGAAGCGGCAGCAGGCATGGAAAGCGTCAGCCTGATTGGGGATGTCATCACGGAAGAAGAACTTTCTGGCTGTACAACATGCCGTGCCTGTGAAGATGCTTGCCCGGTCATGAATGAACACGTCGGCACGATTATCGATATGCGCCGCTATCTGGTTATGACAGAAGGTAAAATGGACCCGGATGCCCAGCGCGCTGTTATGAACATCGAGCGTCAGGGCAATCCATGGGGGCTGTCCAAAAAAGACCGCATCAAGTGGCGCGAACAAGATGAGGAGGCTTACATCCCGACGATAAAAGAACTAAAGAAAGAGGAAAAAGATTTTGAGTATCTGTTCTGGGTCAGTTCAATGGGTTCATTTGACAACCGCAGCCAGAAAATTGCACTCGCGTTTGCCAAATTGATGAACCAGGCCGGCATTAGCTTTGCTATCCTCGGCAACAAGGAGCAGAACTCCGGGGATACGGCACGCCGCATCGGGAACGAGTTTTTGTTCCAGGAAATCGCCGAGAAAAATATAAAAGAATTCGAAAAGCATGATGTGAAAAAGATTGTAACCATCGACCCGCATGCTTATAACATTTTCAAAAATGAGTACCCGGATTTTGGTTTTGAAGCAGAAGTCTATCACCATACACAAATGCTGTATGACCTGGTGATGAATGGCAAACTGAAACCCGATCGGCCGATCAATCAGCGGCTCACGTACCATGATTCCTGTTATCTGGGCCGGTACAACGGCGTATACGACCCGCCGAGGGAAATTTTGAAGTCCATCCCAGGCCTTGACCTGGTAGAAATGGACCGCAGCAGGGAAAATGGCATGTGTTGTGGTGCTGGCGGCGGCCTGATGTGGACGGAAGACACAACCGGAAACCGGATTAACGTCGCCCGTACCGAACAGGCCATGCAAACTGAATCAACCATGATATCCAGCGCATGCCCATTCTGCCTCACCATGATCAGCGACGGCACAAAAGCAAAAGAAGTGGAAGAAGATATCAGTACCATGGACGTAGCCGAAATACTCGCATTATCCGTACTCACCGACGACCAGCAACAATCAGCCTAGGACGGGAGGATGGCACCCGGACCCAAAGTCGCGCGAAAACCGGAAAAGTCGCGCGACCCGGGCCAAAACTCGCGCGAAAATCGAGAAAGTCGTGCGACCCGGTCCCAAAGTCGCGCGAGCCGGGCCAAAACTCGCGCGCCCCGGACCAAAACTCGCGCGGCCCGAGTCCAAATTCGCGCGAAAATCGAGAAAGTCGCGCGACAACAGCATCAAATTACGCGGTAAGCAACACGCGCGCCTGCACCATAAACAGTACGAATCACAAAAAGAGGGGACGACACCCCCTCCCCTCTTTTGCAACGTCAGATAGTATAAATGATGGATGACCTTATAAGCAATACTTCGGCATTTGCTAAAGGATAAGGCAAATGCCGAGTTTTTCTAAGCCCATGACTGAGCGAGCGTTCGGTCAAAAAAGAAACCGTTAGCCTATAAATCTACAAATCTATTACGAAGGAAGGATGGTTGTGTTATGCGTAAAGCAGTTATTGTGTCCGGTGCACGGACGCCATTTGGCAATTTTGGAGGAAGCCTGAAGCAGCTGACAGCCTCTCAGCTCGGAGGTACAGCAATCCGGGAGGCGCTGAACCGTGCTGATTTGGACGGCGAGGCGGTTGATGAAGTAATCATGGGAACGGTGCTGCAAGGCGGCCAAGGGCAGATTCCATCCAGGCAGGCAGCACGGGATGCTGGCATTCCATGGGATGTTAAAACGGAAACGATTAATAAAGTGTGTGCTTCCGGACTGCGCAGTGTTACGCTTGCCGATCAGCTGATTCGTGCCGGTGATGAGGATGTCGTTGTCGCGGGTGGGATGGAAAGCATGAGCAATGCGCCGTATATTTTGCCGGATGCTCGCTGGGGACACCGCATGGGCGATAAAAAAGCAGTCGATATGATGGTGCACGACGGACTCACTTGTTCTTTTGCCGGCGTTCATATGGGCAGTTACGGCAACAGTACCGCAGAAGAATACGGCTTGACGAGAGAAGCGCAGGATGAGTGGTCATACCGCAGCCACCAGCGGGCCGTGAAAGCCATTGATGAAGGTAAATTTGCCGATGAAATTGTGCCGGTTGACGTGCCACAGAGAAAAGGTGATCCAATTGTCGTTGACACCGATGAAGCACCACGCAGAGACACAAATCCGGAGAAACTGGCTAAGTTGGGCCCTGCATTTGACCGGGACGGAACGATTACCGCTGGGAACGCACCGGGCGTGAATGATGGTGCCGGCGCTTTTGTTGTCATGTCTGATGAAAAGGCGCAGGAACTTGGAAAAGCACCAATGGCCAACATTCTCGGCCACGCGGAAGTAGCGGTTGAGTCCAAGGATTTTCCAAAAACACCGGGACTTGTCATCAATAAACTACTGGAAAAAACCGGCTATTCCAAACAGGATATCGCTCGGTTTGAGATTAACGAAGCTTTTGCAGCAGTCTCACTCGCAAGCGGTAAAATAGCAGATATCGATCCGGAAAAAATCAACGTAAACGGTGGCGCGGTCGCACTCGGCCATCCGATTGGCGCAAGTGGCGCACGTATAATCCTGACGCTGATACATGAACTGAAACGCCAGGGTGGCGGTCTTGGCATCGCAGCTATTTGCAGTGGCGGCGGCCAGGGGGATGCCGTATTAGTAGAGGTACCAGCCAACTAACGCCAGGCAGAACAGTATTTCAGGTAAAGCTGTTTTCTAAAAGGTTGTTGCTTTTAACACAAAATATATAAGCTGTGACGTAACTCGAAGAAATGGTTTAGTTCCCATGACACCGCTCCGGAAATACACTCCGCTTTCCGCGGGTGACCCGTGAGCCTCCTCGAACTCCGTTCTGCGGGGTCTCACATAGGCCACTGTTCCCGCAGGAGTCTCCGTGTATTTCCTCCGCTGGTTTTGTGCTATTCGACTTCTTACCATTGTTGCTGCTAACGCACTGGTTGATTGGAGCGGAGAGCAGTCGACTCCTGCGGGAAAAGCAACAGCTGAAGATCCCACAGAAAGCTGAAGCGTTGCCCGCGGTAAAGAAGACACTACGAAAGCGAGCGAAGAGAGCTTGAGTAGATGTCGCGCTTATGCCCTGGGGTGAAAGCGACTGCCCGGAGTGGAAATCAGCATTGCAGCAGTGTCGCAGTTTATATCAATTTCGCAATAAAGAAACCATATTTTTACGAAAGGATCCATAAAAAATGTCCGCGAAGGAGGCACTACAATGACAATCCAAAAAGTAATGGTAATCGGCGCGGGGCAGATGGGTGCAGGAATTGCCCAGGTCTGCGCCCAATCCGGTTACGACGTTTTATTGCATGATGCGAACCAGCAAGGACTTGACAAAGGAATGGAAGGTATCCGAAAACGCCTGACCAGGGCGGTGGAAAAATCACGCATCAATGAACATGAGAAACAGGATACCCTTGACCGGCTTAAACCCGCTATAGAGATACAGGACGTAAGCCAGTGCGATATGGCGATTGAAGCGATTGTGGAGAATATGGATGTGAAGGCGAATGTGTTCCGTGAGCTTGATGCAAACGCACCGGCACACGCCATTTTGGCAACGAATACTTCATCCCTGCCCATTACGGAAATTGCGGCGACAACAAACCGTCCCGACCAGGTAATTGGCATGCATTTTATGAATCCGGTTCCTGTCATGAAGCTGGTTGAGATTATCCGCGGCCTGCAGACGAGTGATGCGACGTACAAAAAAGTGGAAGAGATGGCGACCGCCTTATCCAAGACGTCGGTTGAAGTGGACGATGCACCAGGCTTTGCGGCCAACCGCATTTTAATGCCGATGATCAATGAAGCTATTTTTGCCGTTCATGAAGGCGTGGCTTCGGTGGAAGATGTGGACACGGTGATGAAGCTTGGCATGAACCATCCGATGGGGCCACTGACACTGGCTGACTTTATCGGCCTGGATACATGCCTCTACATTATGGAAGTGCTCCATGACGGATATAAAGACAGCAAATACCGCCCATGCCCGCTGTTGCGGAAGTATGTCAATGCCGGCTGGCTCGGCAAAAAATCAGGGCGCGGATTTTACCAATATGAGTCCTAAACATAATTAGCAGCTAAGATTGACCAGGAGGAGGACATAGCGATGAATTTGCAATTGACCGAAGAACAGGAAATGATGCGCCGCATGGTCCGTGATTTTGCCGAAAAGGAAGTCCAGCCAGAAGTGGATCGCATGGAACGGGAAGAACGGTTTCCTAAAGAATTGATAAAAAAGATGGGCGGACTTGGCTTGATGGGAATCCCGATCCCTGAAGAATATGGCGGCAGCGGAATGGATTACACATCCTACATCATCGCGATTAACGAGCTGTCCAAGGTGAGTGCGGCACTCGGCGTGATTTTATCCGTTCACACATCGGTCGGCACCAATCCGATTCTAACGTTTGGCACTGATAAACAAAAGGCGTATTATTTGCCAAAGCTTGCTTCCGGAGAATTTCTTGGTGCGTTTGCCCTGACCGAGCCAGGCGCAGGATCCGATGCGGCGAGCATGCGGACGAAGGCTGTCAAAGATGGAGACCAATATATTTTAAACGGGTCTAAAATGTTTATCACGAATGGCGGGGAGGCGGATACATATATTACGTTTGCCCGAACAGGTGATGCAGAGGGGTCCAAAGGGATCAGCGCGTTTATTGTCGAAAAAGATACACCAGGCCTTGTCATCGGGAAAGCAGAACGGAAAATGGGGCTGCACGGCTCCAGCACCGTTGAACTTAGTTTTGACAATTGTGCCGTTTCCAAGGAACAGTTGCTTGGCACAGAGGGCGACGGGTTCAAAATTGCCATGGCCAACTTAAATGTCGGCCGCATCGGCATCGCAGCCCAGGCGCTGGGGATCGGTGAAGCGGCGCTGGAGCATGCTTCAGCCTATGCGGGTGAACGGGAACAATTCGGCCAGCCAATTGCCAAGAACCAGGGCATCTCGTTCAAACTTGCTGACATGGCCACAGAAGTCGAAGCTGCCAAACTATTAACCTATCAGGCGGCATCACTCGTACAGCGTAACGCCCCATGCAGCAAAGAAGCATCCATGGCCAAAATGTACGCATCTAAAACAGCACGAAAAGCGGCGATTGAGGCAGTGCAAGTGTACGGCGGGTACGGCTACACCGAAGATTACCCGGTAGAACGCTTTTTCCGTGATGCAAAAGTGACGGAAATTTACGAAGGCACAAATGAAATCCAGCATAAAGTAATCGCGAAAAACCTGCTGCGCTAAAACCGGCAGAGCGTCCAACAAGGAAAGGGGATCATACACAATGAATTTTCAATTGACTGAAGAACAAGAAATGCTGCGCAAAATGGTGCGCGATTTTGCAAAAAATGATGTAGAACCAACCGCTGCGGAACGGGACGAAGAAGAACGCTTTGACCGTGCGATTTTTGACAAAATGGCTGAACTTGGCCTAACAGGTATACCGTGGCCAGAAGAATATGGCGGAATCGGGTCTGATTTTGTCAGTTATGTCATTGCTGTGGAAGAACTGTCACGTGTCTGTGCCTCTACAGGTGTCACGCTATCCGCACACCTATCACTTGCCAGCTGGCCGATCTATAAATATGGAAATGAAGAGCAGAAGAAAACATTCCTGCATCGCTTGGCAACAGGGGAGGCCCTTGGCGCGTATGCATTGTCAGAGCCAGGTTCCGGCAGTGATGCAGCGGCGATGAAAACGGTCGCCAAAAAGGATGGTGACGATTACATTCTGAATGGCAATAAAGTGTGGATCACCAATGGCGGTGTGGCTGACCTTTACGTTGTGTTCGCCATGACCGATCCGGAGGCGAAACATAAAGGCATCAGTGCATTTATTGTCGAAAAGGGTACGGAAGGCTTCACATTCGGCAAAAAAGAAAAGAAACTTGGCATCCGTTCGTCACCAACAACCGAACTTATTTTTGAAAACTGTCGCATCCCGAAAGAAAACATGCTCGGCGAGGAAGGGCAAGGTTTTAAGATTGCCATGTCCACTCTTGACGGCGGGCGCAACGGGATTGCCGCACAGGCACTTGGCATTGCGCAAGGAGCGCTCGATGCCGCGGTGGATTATGCGAAAGAGCGGGAACAGTTCGGTAAGCCAATCGCTGCCAACCAGGGCATTTCGTTCAAACTCGCCGACATGGCGACCGACGTGGAATCCTCCCGTCTATTAACCTACCAGGCGGCCTGGCTCGAATCAGAAGGAAAGCCATACGGCAAAGCCTCGGCCATGTCCAAACTGTTTGCCGGTGATGCGGCGATGCGAATTACAACGGAAGCAGTCCAAGTTTTCGGCGGGTACGGCTACACAAAAGATTACCCGGTCGAGCGCTACATGCGTGACGCTAAAATCACCCAAATTTACGAAGGTACCAACGAAATCCAGCGCCTCGTCATCGGAAGAATGCTCACGAAGTAACTGGGACGTGGGGACAGGTTCCTTGTCCCGAAGATTTGACTGAAGTTGTCACAGTATCGGCCGAAGTTCACACGATTTTCGCCGATGTTGTCGCCATTTAGCCCGATGTTCACAATTTTTTCACCGATGTTGTCACAATTTCCGGGCCATTTAAAGGGTCGGGCCGAACGAGCGAGAGCGCCCGCAACTCGAGCGACAGCCGCCGCAACTCGAGCGACAGCCGCCGCAACTCGAGCGAGGGCGCCACAACTCGAGCGAGAGCGCCCGCAACTCGAGCGACAGCCGCCGCAACTCGAGCGAGAGCGCCCGCAACTCGAGCGACACGCGCCGCAACTCGAGCGACACGCGCCCGCAACTCGAGCGACAGCCGCCGCAACTCGAGCGACAGCCGCCGCAACTCGAGCGAGAGCGCCCGCAACTCGAGCGACACGCACCGCAACTCGAGCGAGAGCGCCCACGAATCGAGCGAGGGCGCCACAAAATTCCGCGGCACAGCAACCCGGCCGCACTAGAAAGGATGTACCAATATCCATGCACCATCTTGTCGAACAAATGAACCAACAAAATATACGTGCGCTTGCCCGGGCGATAACGATAACGGAAAATGACGATCCGGATAAGCTAGCGATGCTGAGTGATGTGTTTTCCCAGCAGAAGCAGGCGGTCTATGTCGGGATTACCGGGTCTCCGGGTGCCGGCAAGAGCTCGCTCGTGAACCGGTTGATCACCCATGTGCGCAATGCGGACAAAACGATTGCGGTGATTGCGGTCGACCCGACGAGTCCGTTCAGTGGTGGTGCACTGCTTGGTGATCGGGTTCGCATGAACGAACATTTCACCGATGACGGTGTGTACATTCGCAGTATGGCAACACGCGGGAGTCTCGGCGGGCTGGCGCGTGCGACGAAAGATGCGGTCCGGATTTGTGATGCGTATGGGTTTGATGTGGTCGTCATTGAAACGGTCGGCGTCGGCCAGTCTGAGCTGGATATTATGAAAATTGCTGACACGACAGCACTTGTCCTGACGCCGAACAGTGGTGATGTGCTGCAGGTTTTTAAAGCCGGCATCATGGAGATAGCCGATTTGTTTGTCATCAACAAAGCGGATCTCCATGGGGTCGGCAAGCTAAAAGCACTCCTGAAAGAACTCGTCATGATGACCGCTGCGGATCCGCAAGATTTGCCCATCATCAAAACGATTACAACGGAAAACAAAGGAATCGATAAACTGTGGCAAGCCATTCAGGATCATCATGATTATTTGTACCAGACTGAAGCAGGCAAACAACGGCGCAAACGGCAGCAGGAGCTTGAGGTGTATGAGCTTATCAGGGAAGAAATCTGGCGCGAGGTAAGGGCCTATATCGAAACATCGGATACAGCCATTGCTGCGGACAGTGATCCGTATCGGCTGGCCAAAACGATTTTTGCGAAGTGGAAAGAGGAAGGGGGGCGGCCAAATGACGGATGATTCAGTCCTTTCCAATGTGAAGGATGCGGAACTGATTGAGAAGCGCCGCGGCCAAATGATCAAAGGGGCAATCACGCTGTTTAAAGAGAAAGGGTTCCACCGTACAACCACCCGGGAGATCGCCAAAGAATCAGGCTTTAGCATCGGTACGCTATACGAATACATTCGCACGAAGGAAGATGTGCTTTTTCTCGTCTGTGATGCGATTTATCAGCAGGTAAGGGAGCGCCTGGAAGCGGCCATTGACTGGAATAGCCCCTCTGTTGCCAATCTTAAACGGGTAGTGGCATCGTACTTCCGTCTTATGGATGACATGCAGGAGGAAGTCATCATCATGTACCAGGAAGTCAAATCGCTGAAAAAGGAATCGAAAGAATACGTCCTCGAAAAGGAGCGTGATATGGTCGGCATGCTGGAAAAAGTGATTGTTGCCTGTCTGCCGGAATCCATCTCCAGCCAGGATGCTGCTCTGATTGCCAACAATATTTTTGTGCAGGGGCAGATGTGGGGATTCAGACGGTGGATGCTGCAAAAGCAATTCACCCTGGAGGCGTATATCGAACGGCAAACGCACTATGTATTGCAAGCGCTTTCGGTTGATGGCGAGACGGCAGCAAGTACGGAATAATATAAAGGGGGATAATGAATCATGGAGCAAGTGCAAATTTATAAACCAGTGAACCCTGTCCGCTTTGTGACGGCGTCCAGCCTGTATGACGGGCATGATGCGTCCATCAACATTATGCGGCGAATTCTCCAGTCGAGCGGGGCAGAGGTTGTTCACCTCGGGCATAACCGCTCGGTGGAAGAAGTGGTGTACGCAGCAATTCAGGAAGACGCCCAGGGGATTGCGATTTCATCCTATCAGGGTGGTCATGTTGAATACTTTAAATATATGGTTGATTTGCTCAATGAACTGGGTGCCGGCCACATTCGCGTCTATGGCGGTGGCGGCGGCGTCATCATTCCACGGGAAATTAAAGAGTTGGAAGATTACGGTGTCGCCCGCATTTTTTCGCCGGACAATGGACGGGAGCTGGGACTCCAGGGCATGATCAACGAGATGCTCGAAGAATGTGATTTCGTGCCTTCCTATGACCTGGATGACAACTGGGATAAATTATATGCTGGGGAACGTCAGGCAGTGGCACGCTTCATCACATACATGGAAAATAATAAGGACGATGACGAGCTTAACGCGGTACTTAACTCCCTGCGTGCAGCGTCAAATCAGGCACCGGCGATTGGAATCACCGGAACGGGCGGTGCCGGAAAAAGCTCATTGACCGATGAGCTGATCCGCCGATTTGTCAACGAAATCCCAGATAAAAAAATCGCCATCATTTCCATTGACCCGACGAAAAAGAAAACTGGCGGAGCGCTCCTCGGTGACCGAATCCGGATGAATGCCATTTTTAACGACCGTGTTTACATGCGCTCATTGGCCACACGCGAATCCCGGACAGAACTAGCCAAATCATTGCAGGAAATTATCGATGTTGTCCGTGCAGCCAGCTACGACTTTATAATCGTCGAAACGAGCGGCATCGGTCAGGGGGATGCCGCCATCACGGATATTACCGACCTGTCGATGTACGTCATGACGGCTGAATTCGGTGCGCCTTCCCAGCTGGAGAAAATTGACATGATTGATTTTGCCGATTTCATTGTCATCAACAAGTATGAGCAGAAAGGTTCGGAAGATGCACTGAATCAGGTGCGCAAGCAATATGAGCGCAGCCATCTGCTGTTCGGCCAGGACAAGGAAAAATTCCCGGTATTCGGCACGATTGCCAGCCAGTTTAACGATGCTGGCACGAATGCATTGTTTGCTACGATGATCGATACATTATGTGAACGGTACGGCTGGGATGAGCAGGTCGATTTTGACCGGAACACCATTGCCGAAAAACAAAACATGATTATCACGAATGAACGCCGGCATTATTTGCGCGAAATCGCCACCCATGTGCGCCAGTATCACAAACATACGAACGAGCAGCGTGACATTGCCCGGAAACTTTACCGGCTAGAAGGGGCGAAGCAGGAGCTGGATGATGAAACAGGTGCCAAGTCCATCGACAGCGCCATTCAAAACTACGAAGAAAGAATGGATCCATCCGCCAAAAAGCAGCTGGACGCTTGGGATAACCTCGTGGAGCAGTATAGCGGTGACAAGCTGGTGTACACTGTCCGTGACAAGCAATTTGAAATGGAACTGACGACAGAATCCATTTCCGGACTGAAGATCCCTAAAGTCATCCTGCCAAAATATGAAGACTGGGGCGAGCGCCTTGAATGGCTCATGAAAGAAAATCTGCCTGGTGCATTCCCGTTCACAGCAGGCGTTTTCCCGCTTAAACGTGAAGGGGAAGACCCGACCCGCCAATTTGCCGGCGAAGGAACACCGGAGCGGACGAATCGCCGTTTTCACTATTTATCGAAAGACAGTGAGGCAAAACGGCTGTCCACGGCGTTTGATTCAGTCACTCTATACGGTGAGGACCCGGCAACACGCCCGGACATATATGGGAAAGTCGGCGAAAGCGGGGTCAACATTTGTACACTCGATGACATGAAAAAGCTGTATGACGGCTTTGATCTGACCGATCCGAAAACATCGGTATCGATGACCATCAATGGACCGGCACCGATCATTCTGGCGATGTTTTTCAATACGGCTATTGATCAGCAGCTGGATAAATTCCGGTCGGAAAACGGGCGTGAGCCGTCCGCGGAAGAATACGAAAGTTTAAAAGATGACACGATATCTATTGTCCGCGGTACGGTGCAGGCGGATATTTTGAAAGAAGATCAAGGCCAGAACACGTGCATTTTCTCAACCGAATTTGCCCTAAGAATGATGGGCGACATTCAGCAGTATTTTATTGATAAACATGTCCGCAACTATTACTCGGTGTCGATTTCCGGCTATCATATTGCGGAAGCAGGTGCCAATCCAATCACACAGCTGGCCTTCACGCTTGCCAACGGATTCACATATGTGGAGTATTACTTGAGCAGGGGCATGGACGTGAACAAATTTGCATCGAATCTGTCCTTTTTCTTCTCTAATGGACTCGATCCGGAATATACGGTGATTGGCCGGGTTGCCCGCCGCATCTGGGCGATTGTCATGCGCGATAAATACGAGGCGAATGAACGGAGCCAGAAGCTGAAGTACCATATCCAGACTTCCGGACGCTCGCTGCACGCACAGGAAATCGATTTTAACGATATCCGGACGACACTGCAAGCACTCTTGGCGATTCAGGACAACACGAATTCCTTGCACACGAATGCGTACGACGAAGCGATTACGACACCAACGGAAGAATCAGTGCGCCGGGCAATGGCTATTCAAATGATCATTAATAAAGAATTTGGCCTGACTAAGACGGAGAATTCACTGCAAGGCTCGTTCATTGTAGAGGAGCTGACTGATCTCGTTGAAGAGGCCGTGCTCCAGGAATTTGAGAAAATGAACGACCGTGGTGGTGTCCTCGGTGCGATGGAACGCCAATACCAGCGCGGCAAAATCCAGGAAGAATCACTTTACTATGAAGGAAAAAAACATTCCGGGGAACTTCCGATTGTTGGGGTCAATACGTACCTGAACCCGAACCCATCTTCTGGCGAGCAAATTGACTCTATGGAGCTTGCCCGTGCGTCCAAAGAGGAAAAAGAGCACCAGATCAGTGAATTGAAGAAATTTCAGGATGCCAATAAAGAAGCGTCGGGGCCTGCCCTCGAACGGCTGAAACAAGTGGCAGCTTCAGGAGGCAACATTTTCGCCGAGCTGATGGAAACGGTTAAAGTGGCCAGTCTCGGGCAGATTACCAATGCATTGTACGAAGTGGGCGGCCAATACCGCCGCAATATGTAAACGACGCAGGATAACGCCTGCGGATATCGACAGGCCGGGACAAAAGAATGAAAGCAACGAAAAACCCGAACGATGATCCAACATCTTGCCTGTTAGATGTTGGAGCAGTTCGGGTTTTTCCTTTGCTGAAGCGTTGCCCGCGGTAAAGAAGACACTACGAAAGCGAACGAAGAGAACTTGAGTAGATGTCGCGCTTATGCCCTGGGGTGAAAGCGACTGGCTGGAACGGAAATCAACGTAGCAGTTTCGTCGCATTATATAAAAGTGTTCAGCAGCGTTTCATTTACTATAATGGGTTTCCACCTTAATCAGCAAAGTATTTTTCTGTAGCGGTGGTTACAATTCTTTCATATTGATGGTTTCGTTATGTCCCAGCCACTTTCTGTTCTGTTTGTATTAAGTGTGAACCACGGATTATTCCCCAGCAGCAAAGCCTGCATATTCGGGCCAGCAAAAGGCAATACAGGTAAAAATATGGTTTCTGCTGGCATATTCCATTGAGATTTGTTTATAATGGATGGTATGATTTAAGGGATATGATAAAGTGGAAATATGCGAGACTACTGCGGAATACGGGCAGGTTGAAATTGCAATGACAATCACCAACGCCTGCACTAGCACGTCCTTTAAAAAGGAAAGCACTTTTTCTGCGTGCGATGCATCGCTGCCGTAGCGTTCCTTATCCTGTGCGTCGGAGTATATTTCCACTGCTGCTAGGTAATCGTGCAATTAGTGTGTGTCATTTATCAGGCATCATGGCCTACTGATGAAATATATGAAAAAGGGAGTGCGGTATCGTGAGTTTGAAAGAATACAGCCGCGAAGAACTGGAAGTAAAATCAATGCTGGAAATTGCAAATGAAATTTTACTGGAAGAGCACAAAGCAATGGACTTTAACGAACTTTATGACAAAACAGCAGCATTTAAAGGGTTCACCGATGAACAAAAACAAGAATTCATTGCACAATTTTATACAGATCTGACAGTCGATGGCCGTTTTCTGATGGCTGGTTCAGGAATCTGGGGGTTGAAGCGCTGGTATCCTGTTGACCAGATGGACGAAGAAGTTAATGTGGCAGCCAAGAAAAAGACCAAAAAGAAAAAGCAGCAAAAAGAAACAAAGAAAGAAACGAAAAAAGAAAAAGAACCCGAGAAGCCTGAAAAGCCCGAAAAACCAGCTGCCGATGAGGACCTTGATATTGATGAGGATCTGCTTGATGATGATATCGACGAACTGGATCTGGATGAAGGCGATGACTTTGATGCAGACACTGAAGGCATCGATCAGGAATTTGAAAGCGATGAAAAAGAAGGCGACGATGAGGATCTTAAATAAAAAGGCTGCTTGACTTTTAAAACACATAGGCTTACAATTTTCATTGGGCTCGCTAAAATCGACGAACCAAGCGCTTCCCCTGTTCCACCGGGGGAAGCGCTTTTTTTAATGGTAGCTGCTATAAGTGGTTGTTATATGAAGGCTGTTTTCTAAAAGACTGTTGCTTTTTGCGTCACTCTAGAGGATGAAACCCTGCTTAACAGTTTCTATAAACTGCGACGTAGATCGAGATGATGGTTGGAATACCGCTCCAGAAATACACTTCGCTTTCCGTGGGCGGCTGATGAGCCTCCTCGTGCTTTGCACTGCGGGGTCTCATCTAGGCCTCTGCTCCCACAGGAGTCTCCGTGTATTTCCTCCGCTGGTTTTATGCTATTCGATTTCTTACCATTATTGTTGCTAATGCACTGGTTGATTGGAGCGTAGGGGCAGTCGACTCCTGCGGGAAAGCGGGCGGCTGAAGATCCTGGAGGAAGCTGAAGCGTTGCCCGCGGTAAAGAAGACACTACGAAAGCGAACGAGAGCTTGAGCAGATGTCGCACTTATGCCCGTGGTGAAAGCGACTGCCGGGAGCGGAAATCAACAATTGTTTGCAGTGTGTCGCGGTTTTGATCGACTGCACTGGAAAAATAACAACGTTTACGAAAAGAGTCTTCATGGTTAACGCCAACAATACAGCAGAACCTAATAGGAACCAGGAGTATCGCAACTATGATGTAACTTTTACACGGAAGAAAGAGGGATGACCAGTGACGAAGTATATTTTTGTAACCGGTGGTGTCGTTTCATCACTCGGCAAAGGGATAACAGCCGCTTCTCTTGGCAGGCTGCTGAAAAATCGCGGACTGAAAGTGACCATCCAGAAGTTTGACCCGTACATCAATGTGGACCCAGGAACGATGAGTCCGTACCAGCATGGGGAAGTGTTTGTAACCGAAGACGGTGCAGAAACAGACCTGGACCTTGGTCATTACGAGCGGTTTATCGACATCAATTTGAATAAATACAGCAATATCACAACCGGGAAAGTATATTCCAGTGTGATTAAGAAAGAACGCCGCGGTGACTATCTTGGCGGTACTGTCCAAGTGATCCCGCATATTACCAATGAAATTAAGGAACAAGTTTTCCGTGCCGGTCAGGCGACTAAAGCAGATGTTGTGATTACGGAAATCGGCGGGACCGTCGGGGATATTGAGTCACTGCCATTCCTTGAAGCCATTCGCCAAATAAAGAGCGACATTGGTAAAGATCATGTCATGTACATTCACTGTACACTTGTCCCGTATATTAAAGCGGCGGGCGAAGTGAAAACAAAGCCAACCCAGCATAGTGTGAAGGAACTCCGCTCACTCGGAATTCAGCCTGACGCCATTGTCTTGCGCTCCGAACTGGCCATCAGTACAGAAATGAAAGAGAAAATAGCGCTGTTCTGTGATACGGATAAAAATGCCGTCATTGAAATGCGTGATGCGGATACATTATACCAGGTGCCGATAGCCCTGCAGAATCAGCATCTTGACCAATTGGTATGCGACCATCTTGGGCTGGCGTGCGAGGAGGCGGATATGCGTGATTGGAATGAACTCCTCCACCGCGTGCGGCATCTGTCCGGAACAACGGAAATCGCACTTGTCGGCAAGTACGTCGAGCTTCCAGATGCGTATCTGTCCGTCGTTGAAGCGCTGAAACATGCAGGCTATGCATTTGATACCGATGTCAAAGTTAAATGGATCAACTCGGAACAGCTTGATAATGAATTTATCCGGCAAGAACTGAAGCAAGTGGACGGCATTCTGGTTCCTGGCGGCTTCGGGGATCGCGGTATTGACGGCAAACTCGAGGCTATCCGCTATGCCCGGGAAAACAATGTCCCATTCTTAGGCATCTGTCTTGGAATGCAGCTGGCTACAGTAGAATTTGCCCGAAATGTCGTTGGGCTGGAAGATGCGCATTCGGCCGAAATCAATCCGGATACACCATACCCAGTTATCGACCTGCTGCCAGAGCAAAAAAATATTTCCGATATGGGTGGAACATTGCGGCTTGGGGTTTATCCATGCAAACTGGCCGAAAATACGAAAACAAAGCAAGCCTATGGTGATGAAGACATTGTAAATGAACGTCACCGCCACCGTTATGAATTTAATAATGATTACCGGGAGGCACTAAAGGATAATGGCATGATTATTTCCGGTACAAGCCCTGACGGCCGGCTCGTCGAAACAATTGAACTGGCCGATCATCCATGGTTTGTCGCTTGCCAGTACCATCCGGAATTTAAATCACGTCCGACCAATCCGCAAGCGTTATTTTACGGATTTGTCGGTGCTGCCGCCCAAAATTAAAAATACTGAAAAAGACCTAAATAGAGAACGTTCATTCGTCTCTTATTTAGGTCTTTTGTTCTATAAACCGCATAATCACGCGTTTTTCGCCAAAGTCGGCATTATTTCTGTTCTTTAAATAGAAGGAATTTGCTAATCTTTGTAGAATATGTAGGACGTGAGGAGAATAAAAGTTTGGGGGATGGCAGGTCTAATGGGAAAAAAGGAAATACTGGTGGTGGATGACCAGCCAGGCATCCGCATGCTGCTAACAGAAATTTTTACGAGTCAAGGGTATCGTGTAACGACTGCGGAAACCGGCCAGGAAGCACTTGATTCACTATATGCAGGTTCGTTTGACTTGCTCATGCTTCACTACAAGCTCCCGGTTGTTGACGGTGTACAGGTGCTGGAACAGTTGGAAAAGGATCAGTTTACCATTCCGGCGATTGTTATGAGCGGTCTGTCTGAAGACATCATGAAAGAATCACAACAATTTGAGATTGTGAAAGAAGTGCTTGCTAAACCGTTCAACGTAGAGGAAGTCTGTGAATTCACCAGAAGCATATTAGAGTAAAATCACATTGCCTTTATACATACGTTACGAAACAGATTTTCCAAATGTGGGTGCTTATGTGGATTCTAAAATAGCAAAGAGCGAACCTGACCGATGTGCAGGCAAGTCCAAAAAATTCACGGGCTGTGCCTGCACATTTGCATTTCTTCTTGCGACTTTGCACGCTAATTGGTATTCTAATACTGTAGTGTTAAATATGCGTTTGGTCTTGCTATATCTAAAATGGACGTTAGGATAACGAGTTAAGTGATACATACAATTTTATGAAAGTAGAGGGATAGGCAAATGAAATTTTTTGTCGATACTGCCAGCATTGAAGAAGTGCGGTCTGCCAATGAACTTGGTGTACTGGCCGGGGTGACAACAAACCCGAGCCTCGTTTCCAAGGAAGGGGTCTCTTTCCATGAACGCCTGAAGGAAATTACGGATGAAGTATCCGGTTCTGTCAGCGCCGAAGTAATTTCCGAAGATGCACCAGGCATGATTCAAGAAGGGGAAGAACTTGCAGCTATCGCACCGAATATCACGGTAAAAGTACCGATGACGCTGGAAGGACTGAAAGCAGTCAAAGCGTTCAGCGATAAAAATATTAAAACGAACGTCACCCTGATTTTCAACGCTAATCAGGCATTGCTCGCTGCCCGTGCCGGAGCATCGTACGTATCGCCTTTCCTTGGCCGGTTGGACGACATTGGCCATGATGGTATGGAGCTGATTGCGTCCATCAGGGAAATGTTCGAGTTACATGAAATTGATACGGAAATCATTGCAGCATCGATCAGACACCCGCTGCATGTGATGGATGCGGCTAAGAACGGTGCCCATATTGCGACGATTCCGTATAAAGTGTTCGGACAGCTTGTAAAACACCCATTGACAGATCAGGGAATCGAGAAATTTCTTGCCGACTGGAACAAATCAATTTAAATGCATAAAACTGGAAAAAGCGTGCAGGATAAGGTGAAAAGCGGGTGCACCCCGCTGCTTGATACCCTGTCTTGAAATGATCAGCAGGGGCTGCAGCTAAACCGGGGCATTCGCTGAAAACTCACGTGTTCGTCAAGAAATGAGGTGCTCGCAATTGCAAAAGATAATGATTGAAGGCGGTCACTTGTTAAATGGAAAAGTCCGGGTCAATGGGGCGAAAAACAGTGCTGTAGCGCTCTTGCCTGCTGCACTTCTGGCAGATTCCCATGTGGCGATTGAAGGGCTGCCGAACATATCCGATGTGTACACACTCGGAGGCCTGCTTGAGGAGATTGGCGGTGAAGTCAGCTGGGACGGGCAGACGGTACATATTGATCCTTCGAATATGGTGTCCATGCCACTTCCGAATGGGAAAGTCAAAAAACTCCGGGCCTCTTACTACTTCATGGGTGCGATGCTTGGCAAATTCAACCAAGCTGTCATTGGCCTTCCTGGTGGCTGTCATTTAGGACCGCGTCCGATTGACCAGCATATTAAGGGATTTGAAGCATTAGGAGCCGAGGTCACCAACGAGCAGGGTGCCATTTACATCCGAGCCAATGAACTCCGCGGTGCTAGGATTTACCTCGATGTGGTCAGTGTGGGTGCGACCATTAATATTATGCTGGCGGCTGTGAAAGCAAAAGGCAAAACCATTATTGAGAATGCTGCAAAGGAACCGGAAATTATTGATGTAGCAACACTCTTGACCAATATGGGGGCAAAGATTAAAGGTGTCGGCACTGATGTCATCCGGATTGAAGGGGTGCCAACATTAAACGGATGCCAGCATGTGATCATCCCGGATCGGATTGAAGCCGGAACCTATGCGATTACCGCTGCGGCCCAGGGGAATGAAGTGATTATAGATAATGTGATTTCACAGCATCTGGAGTCAGTACTGGCAAAACTGCGGGAAATGGGTGTGACGATTGAGGAAGGCGACGAGCAGCTGTATATAGCGCCTAAAGATCCACTCCGCAGTGTCGACATTAAAACATTGGTATACCCCGGCTTTCCAACCGATTTGCAGCAGCCCTTTACAACGCTTTTGACCAAAGCGGCCAACACGGGCGTTGTGACGGATACCATCTATTCTGCACGTTTGAAACACATTGATGAACTGCGGCGCATGAATGCCTCCATTAAAGTTCAGGGCGGCTCAGCGATTGTGTCAGGTCCTGTCCAGCTGGAAGGCGCCCGCGTGAGAGCTAGTGACCTCCGTGCAGGTGCATCCCTGGTGATTGCCGGTCTGATGGCCAACGGAGTTACTGAAATCACCGGTATTGAACACATTGACCGCGGCTATGAAAAGATTACAGATAAACTGAACAGCCTCGGCGCCAATGTATGGCGGGAAGAAATGAACGAACAAGAAATCGAACAATTTCAGAATTCGTAACAGCAAAAGCGTAGGCGACTGGTCAGCGACGTACGGACTGGACTGCTCCGACTGAGATAAAGGAAACGCGAAGAGCGGAGCGATTCGACGTTGACTTATCGCAGGGAGGAGTCAGGAAGTCTCGCTAGTCGCTAGGAGCCGGAGCTGGATGATGCAAAAGCGTAGGCGACTTTGCAGGCTAGGAGCGCGACGACCTCGAAAAGGTAGATCGCTTTTTCTTCGTGCGATGCATCGCTGCCGGAGCTTTCCTTGTCCTGTCGCAACGCCTGCGTAATAAAAATGGCTAAAAAATAGAGCAGCCTAAGACCCCTCCATATGTAAATCCTTTTGGGATGAGGATACTTTTACGAAAAAGGAGAGGGAACTATGGAAAGAAGTTTAACAATGGAAATCGTCCGCGTTACAGAGGCTGCCGCTCAATCATCGGCACGCTGGATGGGCCGCGGCAAAAAGAACGAAGCAGACGATGCAGCAACGTCCGCCATGCGCGATGTTTTTGATACAATTCCAATGCAGGGGACCGTTGTCATCGGTGAAGGGGAAATCGACGAGGCCCCGATGCTCTATATCGGTGAGAAACTCGGTACGGGATCCGGTCCGAAAGTAGATATCGCCGTCGATCCCCTGGAAGGCACGAGCATCGTTGCTCAGGGTACGTGGAACGCGCTGGCGGTGATTGCGATTGCCGATGAGAAAAAACTGCTGCATGCCCCTGACATGTACATGAAGAAAATCGCTGTTGGCCCCGAGTCGGTTGGCAAAATCGACATCAATGCCTCGGTAAAAGATAATCTCGAAGCAGTTGCCAAAGCCCGGAACAAAGCAGTGGAAGACATGACAGCCATCGTTCTCGACCGACCGCGGCATGCGGAACTTATTGAGGAGATCCGTGATGCGGGAGCACGTATCAAGCTGATTCCGGATGGTGATGTCGCCGCAGCAATGAATACGGCTTTTGAAGACACTGGCGTTGATATTTTGATGGGCATTGGCGGTGCGCCGGAGGGAGTGCTTAGTGCCGTCGCGCTGAAATGCCTTGGCGGCGAAATCCAGGGAAAACTAATGCCGTCCAGTGACGAAGAAGTTACCCGCTGTAGCAGCATGGGTATTGACGACTTGGAAAAAGTGTATTACATGGACGATTTCTGCGGTGGCGATGATGCGATCTTTGCCGCAACAGGGGTAACTGACGGCGAACTGCTGCAGGGCGTCCGTTTCAAAGGCATGAAAGCAACGACCCAAACCGTTGTCATGCGTGCCAAAAGTGGAACCGTCCGTTTCATTGATGGTGAACACAGCCTGAAGAAAAAACCAAACCTCGTCATCCAGCCATAAATAGCGGCAAAACACGGACGGCGTGCAAACCATAACGCTTATTTTATAATGCGTGTTTAAAAAGGAAGATAAAAAGGACCAAGAAGTTCGAGGCGGCGTGAGCTCCCGAGTAGCGGAATGTATGCTTTTAATACATGAGCACAAGGAAAGCTTCCCTGAACCCGCATCGCATGCAGGAAAAGTGTATTGCTTTTCCAAGGAACGGAAAAGCAAGCTAACGAAGTAATTCGATGTGTCATTTTCACCGGACTTTTTGAACAACCTTTTATAAGACTATTGCAACCAAGAAAGAAAAGGGAGGAAAGCCGCCAATCCGGCCTTCCCCCCTTTTTCAACAACTTCTCTTAAATACCATCCCCACTATCGATCATTTGTTTTCATATAAAAGTAAAAAATAGAGTTGATTATTGACGGAGAAAAGGGTATCATGGTAGATGTTTATTCATTGGAATAAACGGCAATAATATATAGGTAGACAAACTTCTATTCTAGCTTCCGACAACTCTTCCATTTCTTTTATACTTTCAGGCGCACTAAAGAGAAACAGCTATTATTTAATTATTCCATTTGAAAGCGGCTATCGCTGCAGCGTGCACATGCCTGAAACCTGCCAGAAAGCAATACAAAAAGAAAAAACAAACGTCGGTTACATGAATATTTACTCGTACATACATTGGTTAAACAGCTGATCAATCGGTGTATCAGAAACTTTAATGGAAAAAATGAATAGGTGTGGTGATTGAATGGCATCATTAAGCATTTCCCATCTGGAGACATTGACGCTGAAAGAAATCTATGCTCTAGCGAGGGAATATAAAGTATCATATTATGCAAAACTAACAAAACGGGAACTTATCTTTGCTATATTAAAAGCACAGGCAGAAAAAGACGGTTTCCTGTTTATGGATGGAATACTGGAGATTATCCCATCAGAAGGATTTGGCTTCCTCAGACCAATCAACTATTCCCCGAGTGCAGAGGACATTTACATTTCCGCTTCACAGATTCGCAGGTTCGATTTGCGCAACGGTGATAAAGTATCCGGGAAAGTGCGTCCGCCAAAAGAAAATGAACGCTATTATGGGCTGCTGCACGTTGACGCAGTAAATGGGGAAGATCCGGAAACAGCCAAGGAACGGGTGCATTTTCCAGCACTCACGGCATTGTATCCGGATCGGTTCATGCAGCTTGAGCGGCAGCCGAAAAACTTATCGACCCGCATCATTGACTTAATGACTCCGATTGGATTTGGCCAGCGCGGCCTGATTGTGGCACCGCCGAAAGCAGGTAAGACCATGCTGCTGAAGGAAGTGGCCAATAGTATTTCGACCAATCATCCCGATGCGAAGCTGATTATTTTGCTGGTGGACGAGCGTCCGGAAGAAGTGACGGATATTGAACGGTCGGTCCATGGGGATGTAGACGTTGTCAGCTCGACGTTTGATGAAGTGCCGGAGAGCCATATCAAAGTATCGGAGCTTGTCCTCGAACGTGCGATGCGTCTGGTTGAACATAAGCGGGACGTCATCGTTTTAATGGACAGCATCACCAGGCTTGCCCGTGCATATAACCTAGTCATTCCACCAAGCGGCCGTACACTTTCCGGTGGTATTGACCCGGCAGCATTTCACCGTCCGAAACGGTTCTTCGGGGCGGCAAGAAATATTGAGGAAGGCGGAAGTTTCACCGTCCTGGCAACAGCACTCGTGGATACCGGCTCACGAATGGATGACGTTATTTATGAAGAATTTAAAGGAACAGGCAACATGGAGCTGCACCTTGATCGCAGCCTTGCCGAACGCAGAATTTTCCCTTCCATCGACATTCTGAAATCAGGTACCCGGAAGGAAGAGCTGCTTGTCTCCAAAGAACATCTTGATAAAATCTGGGCCATCCGCAAAACGATGCAGGACTCCCATAACTTCCTTGACCGCTTCCTGAAACGTCTGCGCGGAACGAAAAACAATGAGGAGTTTTTCCAGCAGATGGATGAAGAAATGAAGCGGAAAAAGACGAAAGTGTAAATGCGGGGCGGAAATGATTGCTTGCTATTGCAATCATGACCGCACGCTGTTATAATCTTTTTATGTGAGTTTGGATAAGGTATAGTGAATACCTGTTACGGCTCTTGCAATAACTCTGTTTCCACAGGATACAGGGCAAAAAGGAGTGGAAAAAATATGAAAAACGAAATCCATCCGGAATACAGAAAGGTCGTATTTTTGGATACGAGCTCGGATTTTAAATTCCTGAGCGGCTCAACAGCCACATCAGATGAAACCATCGAATGGGAAGATGGTAACACGTATCCATTGATTCGCACGGAGATCAGCTCCGCTTCACACCCGTTCTACACAGGTAAGCAAAAAGCTGACAAAGCCGGCGGCCGCGTCGACCGATTCAAGAAAAAATATAATATGAAATAAAAAGTGGAGCCGACCGGTTATGGGCGACTGCATAAGCAAGGGACCGTAAAACGCCCGGTTTTTGGCGTTTGAAGTGTCCATTGCTTATGACACGAGCCCATGGGAGGCGGAACTGGATTGACTAAAAAGCTGAATGTGCTTGGTCAGCGGCGACACGAGCTGCTAGCACACGAAGCCGATCCAGTTAAAACTGAACCGTCCTTTAGTGGCGTGACTTTAGAGAAAACAGGCAAAGGAACTTTTGTTGCCTGTTTTTTCACTTTCAAATCAAGCTATTTTCCATATATAGCTACATACTTTTTTCATGTTGGCAAAGACTGACTTTTAAATGGTTAAATAAAAACAAACAAACAGCAGCTGAACGACAGGTGGCAGAATACAATTTTTGAAGGGAGATCCCGACATGCATGTTATGAAACAAAGCGGCTGGGTGGAAGTAATTTGCGGCAGTATGTTCTCCGGAAAGTCGGAGGAGCTTATTCGGCGGGTGCGTCGAGCAACATACGGCAATTTATCGGTGCGGGTATTTAAACCATCGATTGACGACCGATTTGCCGATGAGTCCGTTGCTTCCCACAATGGAACGACGATTATGGCACGTCCGGTGAGGAATGCTGCGGAATTGCTGGACAGTCTCGATGATCAGAAATTGGATGTTATCGGCATTGATGAAGTACAATTTTTTGATGAGGCGATTGTCGCCGCTGCAAACGAGCTGGCAAACAACGGTGTACGTGTGATTGTGGCCGGTCTCGACACCAATTTTCGCGGCGAGCCATTCGGACCGATGCCAAAGCTCATGGCCCAAAGTGAGTCTGTCTCCAAGCTAAATGCCATCTGCCCGATTTGCGGATCTCCCGCAAGCCGTACGCAGCGGCTGATTAATGGGAAGCCTGCTTCCTTCGATGATCCGGTTATCCTGGTTGGGGCTTCGGAATCGTACGAACCAAGGTGCCGCCATCATCATGATGTTCCGAACAAACCCAGTGTAGT
>NZ_JBHUNA010000018.1:92701-168684 GCF_042685205.1 Lentibacillus juripiscarius | reverse complement strand
TTTAGCGCACTAAATCATATAAAATTTAGTGCGCTATTTTTTATTCTTGTTTAGGCGAGAAGACCCCCACCTCAAGAAATGTGAAGGGGGAACCCCAGTGAGTAGGTGGGGGATGAATCGCCTTCGGACAAGGGATGGCTTTAGCCATCTCAATTGTCCGACCGATTGGATCTCGTATGTTGGAAGATGGTTGGGTCTGGGTATAGGTGTACTCAGTGGTGGTATGCTAATCTGCATAATTTTTATCAAAATGAATTTCATAAATACTTTTTTTGCTTAATATACGAACTTATAACTGAAAATACACTTAATCATTCGTACTGCCAGATTTTGCAGTTATAACAAGCTTCTTCATAAGTGTAGCTTCAATTTTTTAGGGTAAGTTATATTCATCATTTTTTGGGGATAAATTTTAGTTTGACATAAGGATGGGCTCTAGAAATAATTAATTCAATGGTATAATGGTGTTAGTAAATAAGAAGGCGGTGTTTAAAATGAGTGTTAACCGTGAAGAACTAAAGCGGCTAATTGACTTTATTCACGAAGAAGATACGGCTGAAGTATATGACTTTATTGGTTATTTAAATATGAAACGGGAAAGAGAAGCCATTGATCAAATGGATTTAGACCTTTTTTCAAAGGATAAAGAACTCATCCGTCAAGTACAGAAAAGTCGGGAAGATCGTGCAAATGGACGTATTTATGATCAGGAGCAGGGACTAAAGTATCTCCAGAACAAAATCAAGGAGTTTGAAAGTGAATAAAACTTATAATGTCTATTGGTCACAAACTGCCCTTGATGAATTGAGTAATATACTTGCTTATCCTCCAGAAGTTAAGGAACGAATATACTTGGATGCTTATAAACGATTATCATATATGCCCACTTTGACTGCAAAACAAATACCAAATGGGACTTTAAAAGGCTATTGGGTAAGACTTGGTTTATATCAATTCTAGTGTTTGAAGTTAATGAAGAAGAATCTGTTGTGTGGATTGATGGTATTAAACATAAGAGAGAAAATGTTTATTGGAAGAGAAAGTAATAAGGTAGTAGAAATCGAGCCTCCATTCAAATGGGGGATTCTTTTACTTAAGAGGTTAGAAAAAATCTGAGGAACAATTCTCATTCAGATCTGTCTTGTTGTTAAATATTTCGTAATCGGGTGCAAAAAACGGAATAGACATGCGCCAGTTTTATGTATAAGGACCATTTTGTTGAGTAAAAAACGTAAAACAAGGGGATGAATCGCAATGCAAAATAAACTTAAGAAATCATCAATGGACAAAGACGGGGATAGCTGAGTTTTTAAACGGGACCCCTGTACGGCCGCGGCGGGCACTGCGATACATCCGGTGAGTTCGTGTTAATTTTGACCTGCTATCGTGCGTATATTATAATTAGACTGTTAATCGAAAAGAGGTGACCGTTGTGTTAGACCGTTTGCAAACACTGGAAGACCGATATAATAAATTGAATGAATTGCTTAGTGACCCGGATGTAATCAATGATACGACGAAACTGCGTGAATACTCGAAAGAACAGTCTGACCTGGAGGAAGTTGTGCAGGCATACGGACAGTATAAAGATGTAACCCAGCAGCTGGACGATGCGAAAGAGCTGCTGGAAGAAGAATCGGATGAAGAAATGAAAGATATGGCGAAGTCGGAAATAGAAGATTTGTCCACAGACAAGGAACAGCTGGAAGAACGGCTGAGATTACTGCTGCTGCCGAAAGATCCCAATGATGACAAGAACGTGTTCATGGAAGTTCGCGGGGCAGCAGGCGGTGATGAGGCGGCACTGTTTGCTGGTGACCTTTACCGGATGTATGCCAAATATGCCGAGCATCATGGCTGGAAAATTGACGTGGTCGAGGCGCACTCGACTGGTGTTGGCGGCTATAAGGAAATTATTTTCATGGTCAACGGAACAGGGGCCTACTCCAAGCTGAAATATGAAAATGGCGCCCACCGTGTGCAGCGTGTCCCGGAAACAGAATCTGGCGGCCGCATCCATACATCGACCGCAACGGTGGCGGTTTTGCCGGAAGCGGAAGATGTGGAAGTGGACATCAATGAGAAAGATATCCGTGTGGACACGTTCGCATCAAGCGGTCCGGGAGGCCAGAGCGTGAATACGACGATGTCTGCAGTGCGCCTGACCCACGATCCGACCGGCGTTGTCGTGTCCTGCCAGGATGAAAAGTCGCAGATCAAAAACAAGGAAAAAGCGATGAAAGTGCTGCGTGCGCGCATTTATGACATGTATCAGAAGGAAGCACAAGCCGAAATTGATGAAAATCGTAAGTCAGCTGTTGGCACTGGTGACCGTTCGGAGCGCATCCGCACGTATAACTTTCCGCAATCACGCGTGACCGATCACCGCATCGGACTCACTATCCAAAAGCTGGATCAGATTATGGAAGGGAAGCTGGATGAATTCATCGACGCCTTGCTTCTGGAGGAACAGACGAAAAAACTTGAAGAGATCGGTGACTAAATGATGGAAAAAAACGATGTGAAATTGTATGAAGTCCTGCGCCGGGCTTCTCTTTTTTTAGAAGAAAATGGGCGGGAACCCAAATTTGCCGAATTGCTAATGATGGATTGTCTGCAAGTGTCGCGGACTCATGTTTTGACGATGATGCGTGACCCTGTTCCAGAGGCAGTTCGAAAACAATTTTGGCAAGGGATAGAGCAGCATGCAGAAACGGGGGTACCACTGGAGCATCTGACTGGAAAAGCGTCCTTTTACGGCCGTGATTTCCGGGTGGACGAGCATACGCTCATCCCTAGACCGGAGACAGAAGAGCTTGTGGAAAAAGTTGTGCAGACTGTTTCCCGCGAGCCGGTGACCATTGTAGATATCGGCACCGGGAGCGGTGTGATTGCGATTACGCTGGCACTGGAACTTCCACAAGCAATCGTTTATGCAACCGATATTTCGGAAGACGCCCTCGCTATTGCCAGGCAAAATGCGGCCATGCTAGGGGCAGACGTGACGTTTCTGCATGGGGATTCCCTCGTCCCGCTGAAGCAAGAAAATCTCCAGCCTGACATCCTTGTGTCCAACCCGCCGTATATCGCGGAATCCGATCGGTCGACGCTGGCGGACACGGTTAAAGATTTTGATCCGGAACTGGCACTGTTTGCCGGTTCTGACGGTATGAGCGCATACAAAAAAATAATCGCCGATCTGCCGCAAGTGATGAAACGGCCCGGCCACGTCTTTTTGGAAATCGGCGATGAACAGGGACCAGCCATTAAGTCCCTGATGCAGCGTGACCTCCCGAATAGTGACACCGCCATCCACCCCGACATCAACGGTAAAAATCGCATCACCCACACAACGATTCCCTGACTGGGATAGGCCCATTGTCCCAGGTGGGGCCGGGGCAATGAACCTGTCACTAAGTCCCAACCCCCGGGACAGTAAGCCTGTCACTAAGTCCCAACTTTTTACTAGCGTCAGAAAGTATAAATGATGGATGGCCTTATAAGTAAAACGAAGGCTTTTCACTAGAAAAACTTGGTGAAAGCCATGTTTTTCTAATAGATTGGTAGTATGTTTTTGATTTCCTCTGTCCAGACTGTTGCTAAACAGGTTGGAGAGGGGATTTTGATAATGAGGAAGGTAACGATTCCAGTCTTTATATTTTTTATTCTATTATTTGCGATTCCTATTACGAGCACAAGTGAAGTTATGGAAAAAGATACTGATTCAGATGTGAAGGTGATTCCGGATGAGGCAATCCGGCTGCGCATCCTGGCCAACAGCGATAAGAAAGAAGACCAGGAGCTGAAGCGGAAAGTTCGTGATGAAGTGAATGCCGCTATAACGGACTGGGTGGAGAAAATCACGAGTATTGAGAAGGCGCGGACGATGCTCAATAACCGTGTTCCTGACATTAAAAACATCGTTGAACGCGTACTAAAAGAAGAGAATAAAGAACAGGCATTTAACGTCGAGTATGGGAAGAATGTGACGTTCCCTGCCAAGCTTTACGGCTCGTATCTGTATCCTGCCGGCGAGTATGAAGCCGTCCTGATAACGCTCGGTGAAGGGCAAGGGTCGAATTGGTGGTGCGTTCTGTTTCCGCCCTTATGTTTCCTCGACTTTTCAAACGGAACGAGTGTAGCAGAAGCAGAAGAAAAAGATGAAAAAGAAACAGACGAAGAAGAGGAAGAAAAAGAAGAGGCAGAGGTGAAATTTTTTCTCTTTGAATGGTTTGACTGGTCATAGTTTCTCTAGTTTCCGCATAAAATGCTAGAAAAATGACTACTAATCTTCGAGGTGAATAAAATGGAACTGATAGCGGCGAATCGTGCATCGGAAGAAAAGCTGGAAAACTTTTTGGAAGACAATAAAGATGTGGAAAAGGAACTGCTGCTGGAAAAAGGCTATGTCGTTGAGATTGAGGGCACGATTGAAGGCTGTTTCGTCATGGATACGGTAGAAGATGGGATATACTGGCTGAAACAGCTTTATGTAACGAAAAACGCTGCAGGATCCTTGCCTGTTTTATTGGAAACAATCCTGGCCCTTGCGAAAAAGAAAGAAGCCAAACAAGTATTTGTCCACAGCCATCAGCCAATGGTCGATGTATTGCTCGAAGCCTTGCAGTTTTATCCACAAAAGGAAAATAAATTTGTTCATGATGCGCCTGTTGAGAAAGGAAATTGGTGGACATACAACGTTTCCTGATACATATCCACATTATCAACAGAGTCCTGTAGATAACCTGTTGATGGCAGTGGACAATATAAACAACTTATGCACAGCCTGTGGAAAAGATGTGCATCTATATGGCTAGCAATCTGTTCTGAAGATGTGCTTTGTCCGAGTCGGGTAGATGAAAACAGAACATTCGGGAAGCCGTTTTGATGTGGACAGCCTGTGGGTAAACGAGCAGGCTGTTTTCTTTTTCACTTTGGTGAGTGAATTTCATAATTCAATATCTACCTTTAAAATACGAACAATTAGGTTGTTGCGTTTGATTTCCACTTCAGGCGGACGCTTTCACCACTCCGGGTACAAGTGCGACATCTGCTTAAGCTTCCTTTGGTCGCTTTCGCAGTGTCTTCTTTGCCGCGGGCGGCTAATGAGCCTCCTCATGCTCGTCGTGTTGCAAGTGTGGTTGTGGATGCAGCACTCCTCGCAGGTCGAAGCCTACTCATGGAAGCTTTACTTTGGGCTAACGCCTTGCGGGGTCTCATCTAGGCCTCTTATCCCGCAGGAGTCGTCCGCCTTCCGTTCCAATCTTCTAAGGTGGAGCACGAATGGTTAAGTGTATTTTCAGTTATAAGTTCGTATATTAAGCAAAAATAGTATTTATGAAATTCATACTGGTAAGTATAAAATTTTAGCTAAGAAGATTATTCGACGCAGTGAAAATTTTAATGTCCCAAGTATAAGTGCAACTAAGGCAATCACCCAGCCTATTGGGCTGGGTGATTACCAAGTTTTCTTTGCGTTAGCAGCCCGCCATCGTCTACAATGTACGATAGAAAAGAGGGACAGCGACGATGGAAACGAAACGATGGACAATGCATAAGGACGAGATTGATAACAATGTGATAGACGAAGCGGCGGACTTGCTGCGAAACGGACAAACCGTTGCCATTCCAACGGAGACCGTGTATGGACTTGGAGCAGACGCAACAAATGAGGCGGCTGTATCACGCATTTTCCAGGCAAAAGGCCGGCCTGAGGATAACCCGCTGATTGCGCATGTGGCTGGCAAGCAACAGCTTCGTTATCTTGTGGACAAACTGCCACCGGTGGCTGAGAAGCTTGTGGATGCATTTACCCCCGGCCCGCTGACGTTGGTGCTGCCGGAAAACGGTACGTGTGCCCGTAATGTCACAGCTGGTTTATCCACAATCGGGGTGCGCATCCCTGGTCACCCGGTTGCGCAGGCGCTCTTGAAAGCGTGTCAGAGACCAATCGCCGCGCCCAGTGCCAACCTGTCCGGCAAACCAAGTCCGACGACGGCCGATCATGTGTGGAGTGATCTTCATGGCAAAATTGCTGGTCTAGTTGATGCAGGACAGACCGGGGTTGGGCTGGAATCGACTGTCATTGACTGTACACAGGAAATTCCGGTCATTTTGCGGCCAGGCGGCATCACCAGAGAACAGCTGGAACGTGTATGCGGCATGGTTATGGTCGATCCGGCGCTGGCCAATACTGCAGAAAAACCTAAAGCACCTGGCATGAAATATACCCATTATGCACCGGACGTTCCGATGTGGCTTGTGGATGGCCCGGCTGGAAACTTACAGGCAGTCATTGACCGCCAGCAGAAGCAATCAAAACGGGTCGGCGTCATGGCCGGAACTGACACAGCGGCTGAACTTAAGGCAGATAAAATGGTTTCGCTCGGTACGGATTTGCCGGATATTGCCAGGAACATTTATGATGCACTTCGCATGTTTAAAAACGAAGACATTGACGTGATTTTATGTGAAACATTCCCGGAAACGAGCATCGGCCAGGCCATTATGAATCGCCTGCAAAAAGCAGCCTCCGGATATATAAGCGAGTAACCTGCACCTGCTGCGGAACTCTTTAGGCAGCCCCGGGCGCGATGGTGCACGACAGGAAGGGCTCCGGCACGCTATAGACATATCCACTCCACCCCGTGCATAGGCTGAAGTAGCATGTCCGGGGAGGATTGTGAATGGCAGCATACTATGTGGGAGAATTGGTGTCACTCATGTTTATGGCGATTGCGCTCGGGATGGATGCTTTTTCCGTGAGTCTTGGTCTCGGAATGCAGAAGATCCGGCTGAAGCGAATCGCACTGATTGGAATCATTATCGGGTTTTTTCATATGCTTATGCCGTTTATCGGTATTCTTCTGGGACAAGCCATATCAACACAGATTGGCGAGTATACCGTGCTTGCCGGCGGACTTTTGTTGTTTGGCATCGGTGCGCAAATGGTGTTCTCGGCGTTCAACCATGAAGCACCGCAACTGGCCCAGCCGGCGGGAATCGGGCTTTTGTTTTTTGCCCTCAGTGTCAGTCTTGACAGCTTTTCCGTCGGCTTAAGCCTTGGTCTTTCCGACGTGCGCACGGTTGTCACACTGCTGATGTTCGGGACGGCGAGCATGATCCTGACGTGGGCCGGTCTGATATTTGGCAGAAAAGTGCACGGGTTTTTAGGTGTGTACAGTGAAATACTGGGCGGCAGCATTCTTTGCGGGTTCGGCCTTCATGTGCTGTTTGGCTGACCCTGGGTGAATAGGCTTTCTGCCGGTATGGCGGGAAGTCTTTTTGTTTGCAGAGGTTGTTCAAAAAGTCCGGTAAAAATGACACATCGAATTTCTTCGTTGGCTTGTTTCTTCGCTCCTTGGAAAAGAAATACACTTTTCCTGCGTGCGATGCGGGTTCAGGGAAGCCTTTCTTGTGCTCATGTATCTAAACACATACATTCCGCTCCTTGGGAAAGAAGAACACTTTCCCTGCGTGCGAAGCGGTTCAGGGTAGCTTTACTTCTGCTCGAAACTACGCCGCCTCGAAATTCTCGGTCCTTTTTATCCTCCTTTTTGAACACGCACATGCAGGAAATGGGGATGATGGGAACGGTGATTTTCCTCATTTTTTTCTGACAATAGGACCAATTGTATGGTATAGTTTAAATATGGAAGTAGAAATCGGAGGTTCCTCGATGAAAATTTTGTTTGTTTGCACCGGAAATACGTGCCGGAGCCCGATGGCGGAAGCGCTCTTGAAACATCGAATGCCTGGTGCTGAGGTGCAGTCAGCAGGCATTTTTGCCGTGAAGAACCAGCGTCCGAATGACATGGCAGTCGACGTTTTGAAAGAAAAAGGAATTTCCATGGATACAGCATCACAGCCGGTTACAGATGAACTGCTCAATTGGGCGGACCTGGTGCTGACCATGACGACACAGCATAAACAGTCGCTGATTTTGGAATATCCGAACTTTCAGGAAAGGTTTTACACACTGAAAGAATATGTATCCCATGCCGATAAAGAAATATGGGATGAATTGAAGCAGCGGTATGCCAATTATGAAATGAAGCGCACCAGCCTTGCCAGAAAGCAGACGGATCAGGATCGCCAGCAGCTGCAGGCCGATTGGGAGGAAATTCAGCGTCTGGAACGAACGCTGATCAATTATGATATTTCCGACCCATTCGGAGGAGACCGGAGTGTGTATGCGAAAACGTTGGCCGAATTGGAAACATACGTGGATGAACTTTTGAAAAAACTGAATGACTAGGGGCGATGAGGCCGGCTGTTGCAGACGGGCATGAGTTGTTGCCGCGTATACGGCGTCGACCCGGCCAGCGTGCAGTCGGCATACATACTGGTCACTGACAGCAAACAACAAACAACGAAGAGAAGGGGCGTAATGGCATGAACGTACTGATAACAGGAGACCACGCAGGAATGACTATCCGCAATGAAGTAGCTGAACTTTTGGAGGAAATGGGCATTACTTATGAAGATGCAGGCTGTTCCTGTGAAACGTCGGTCGATTATCCCGATTATGCGCTGCCGGCAGCGGAACGGGTAGCGAATGGGGAATTTGACCGCGGCATCTTTATTTGTGGAACAGGAATCGGGATGTCCATTTCTGCCAACAAAGTAAAAGGAATTCGCTGTGCACTTGTCAGCGATGTCTACAGTGCCAAACTGACCCGCCAGCACAACGACTCCAACGTACTGGCCATGGGTGAGCGGGTGATTGGACCAGGCCTTGCCCGTGAAATTGCCAAAGCATGGCTTGAAACGGAATTCGACGGCGGCCGCCACGCCAACCGCCTGGATAAAGTAGCCGCATACGAAAACCAGTAGAGCGTAGGATTCGGTGGCGGTTATGGAAGACCCGTCATAAGAGACTCTAGTGTATGTTTGCAGGCTAAATTCACGACATCCTGTGACATCATCGCCTACACTAATACGTCCTGTACGTCGAAATCTGGGGGAGGGGTTGCAAGTGAGTGATATGGAACGTCTGAAACAGCAGGTCAGGCAGGATATGGAGAAAATCGTAAGCGAGTGGGCATCAAGCGGCCATCTGCAGGCGGGCGACCTCGCTGTCATTGGCTGTTCAACGAGCGAAGTTGCCGGCGCGCATATCGGCACATCCGGCAGTGAGGAGCTAGCATCTATTATTTTTGATGCATTAACATCACTGCAACAAGAAACCGGCATAGCACTCGCCTTCCAGTGCTGTGAGCATCTCAACCGCGCACTGGTCGTGGAAAAAGAAATAGTAGAGCGGCATCAACTGGACGAAGTGACGGCTGTTCCTGTCCGGGAAGCCGGCGGATCGATGGCATCGTTCGCTTTTCAGCACATGGAACGTCCGGTCGTCGCGGAGTCGCTAATAGCCGACCACGGGATTGACATTGGGGAGACGATGATCGGTATGCACCTGCGTCCGGTTGCCGTCCCGCTCCGATTTGATCAGCGCACAGCCGGAAACGCGCGTGTGAATGCTGCGCGTTCAAGGCCGAGGCTGATTGGCGGCAAACGCACGGTTTACGAGAGGTGAAACTTAGCAAACTGCAGCAGAAAGACCAAGATAGGACACTACATAAAGGGGGAAGCAATGATGGAACATTTAAAACAAGCGGATCAGGAAATTTTTGAAGCAATACAGGCGGAAAAAACGCGCCAGCATGACAAAATTGAATTAATTGCATCTGAAAATTTTGTCTCGGAAGCGGTCATGAAAGCAATGGGTTCGGTTATGACCAACAAATATGCGGAAGGTTATCCAGGCAAGCGCTATTATGGCGGTTGTGAACATGTGGATGTTGCCGAAAACCTCGCGCGGGACCGGGCTAAAGAATTGTTCGGTGCTGAACATGCCAACGTCCAGCCGCATTCGGGCGCACAGGCAAATATGGCTGTTTATTTTTCCTTTCTGGATCCGGGTGACACCATCCTGGGAATGAATCTGAACCATGGTGGTCACTTGACACATGGAAGTCCGGTCAATTTCAGCGGAAAGCTTTATAACGTCGTTGATTATGGTGTGGACAAGGAAACCGAAAAACTTGATTATGATGTTGTTTTAGAACGGGCGAAAGAAGTCCAGCCGAAGATGATTGTAGCCGGTGCCAGCGCCTATTCACGCGAGATAGATTTTGCCAAATTCCGGGAGATCGCTGACAGTGTCGGCGCGTACTTGATGGTGGATATGGCGCATATTGCCGGGCTTGTCGCCGCCGGACTTCATGCAAACCCAGTGGAGCATGCGGATATCGTGACAACGACCACCCATAAAACGCTGCGCGGCCCGCGTGGCGGAATGATTTTGTGCAAGGAAGAATACGCAAAAACAATCGATAAAGCCGTGTTTCCGCGTATGCAGGGCGGCCCGCTGATGCACGTCATCGCTTCGAAAGCAGTTTCGTTCAAAGAAGCCTTGTCTGCTGATTTCAAAACGTATGCCGACCAGATTATCCGGAACGCTCAGGCATTGAGCGACGCACTGAAGGAAGAAGGCGTACGCATCGTCTCAGGCGGAACCGATAATCATTTGGTGCTGCTTGATGTGACCCCGCTGGATCTGACAGGAAAAACGGCCGAAAAAGCACTCGATGACATCGGAATCACAGCAAATAAAAACACGATTCCATTTGATCAAGAGAGCCCATTCGTCACAAGCGGTGTCCGCATGGGTACAGCAGCCGTCACCACACGCGGCTTCACAGAAACCGAAATGAAGGAAACAGCATCTATCATCGCATCCGTCCTCAAAAATCACGAGGATGAAAACGTGCTGAGAGAAGCTGAACAACGCGTCCGATCCCTAACCGACAAATTTCCAGTATACCAATAAAACCAAGGATGCTCCTTATATAAGGAGCATCCTTTTGCGTGCAACGTGGGGACAGAGACTTTTTGTCCCGGTTGAATCGAGCGAGAGGCGGGGCAAATCGAGCGAGGGCCGGGGGAAATCGAGCGAGAGTGGTGGCAAAACGAGCGAGAGCCACTCAAAACGAACGAGGGGAGCGCCAAATCAAGCGAGAGCCGGCCAAAGTCGCGCGTCCCGAGCCAAAAGTCGTGCGAAAACGGGGAAACTCGCGCGAGCCGAGCCAAAAGTCGCGCGAAAACTGGGAAAGTCGCGCGTCCCGAGCCAAAAGTCGCGCGAAAACGGAGAAAGTCGCGCGAGCCGAGCCGAAAGTCACGCGAAAACGGGGAAACTCGCGCGTCCCAAGCCAAAAGTCGCGCGAAAACGGAGAAAGTCGCGCGTCCCGAGCCAAAAGTCGCGCGAAAACGGAGAAAGTCGCGCGAGCCGAGCCAAAAGTCGCGCGAAAACCGGGAAAGTCGCGCGAAAACGGAGAAACTCGCGCGTCCCAAGCTGAAAGTCGCGCGAAAATCGAGAAAGTCGCGCGTCCCGAGCCGAAAGTCGCGCGAAAATCGAAAAAGTCGCGCGAGCCGAACCAAAAGTCGCGCGAAAATCGGGAAACTCGCGCGACACCCTTCACCAACCGGCCAATTCACCAATATCACATAAAGGCCACTTGCAAGCATGTCCGATTTTCAGTACAATTTTAAAGATGCCATTTATAATAAGGAGTGTCGGCGAAAATGGGTAAAGTGCATGTACTGGATCATCCGCTGATTCAGCATAAATTGACGTACATACGTGATAAACATACGGGGACGAAGGAGTTCCGCGAGCTTGTGGACGAGGTTGCCATGCTGATGGCTTTTGAAATTACAAGGAATTTGCCGCTGCAGGAAAAAACAACCGAAACACCGGTCATGGAGTCGACAACCAATGTGCTGGCCGGCAAAAAAATCGGTCTGATTCCAATTCTGCGTGCGGGCCTTGGCATGGTGGACGGCATGCTGAAGCTGATTCCTGCTGCACGGGTTGGTCACGTTGGGCTGTACCGCGATCCGGAAACATTGACTCCGCATGAATATTACATCAAGCTGCCATCAGACATTGAGGAACGCGAGCTGATTGTGATCGATCCAATGCTGGCAACGGGCGGGTCGGCTAATGATGCTATCCATTCTCTGAAAAAGCGTGGGGCCAAACAAATCCGCCTTATGTGCCTAGTTGCGGCACCAGAAGGCGTTGAGGTCATTCAGAACGAACATCCGGATGTTGACATTTTCCTTGCTGCGCTGGATGAACGGTTGAATGAGCACGGCTATATTATTCCTGGGCTTGGTGATGCAGGCGACCGTTTATATGGAACGAAATAATAATGGGGTGTAAAAAGTGAAGAGACGGATAAAAGTGATGACCATTTTTGGGACAAGACCGGAAGCAATCAAAATGGCACCGCTTGTCCTGGAGCTGAAAAAACGTCCGGATGTATTTGAGCCGATTGTGGCGGTAACCGCACAGCACCGCGAAATGCTTGACCAAGTGATGGAAATTTTCGGCATTACACCCGACTTTGACCTGGATATCATGAAAAAGAAACAATCGTTGGCCCAAATCACAACACGTGCACTCGAAGGCCTTGATGAGGTCATGAAAGAGACGGAGCCTGACATGGTACTCGTTCATGGTGACACGACGACCACATTTGCAGCGTCACTGGCCGCGTATTATAACCAGATAGCAGTTGGTCACGTTGAGGCAGGACTGCGCACGTGGGATAAATATTCCCCGTATCCGGAAGAAATGAATCGCCAACTGACGGGTGTCGTGGCTGATTTGCATTTTGCACCTACAGATAAGTCAAAACATAATTTGCTGGAGGAAAACAAACCCGTAGATAACATTGTCGTTACCGGGAACACGGCAATTGACGCGTTAAAAACAACCGTTGATGACGATTACACCAGCCCAATCATGGACGAGGCTGGCGACCGGCGGCTGGTGCTTGTCACCGCACACCGCAGGGAAAACCTCGGCAGCAATATGGAGCAAATGTTCCGGGCAATCAAGCGGCTTGTTGATGAGCATGGTGACATTCAAGTTGTCTATCCCGTCCATCTTAACCCGGTGGTGCAGGAAACAGCAGCAAGCATTTTGGGCGATGATGACCGGATCAGACTGATTGAACCGCTCGGCGTTGTGGACTTTCATAACTTCGCGGCCAAGTCACATCTGATCATGACAGATTCAGGCGGCGTGCAGGAAGAAGCGCCATCATTGGGCGTGCCGGTCCTTGTCCTGCGCAACACAACTGAGCGACCGGAAGGCATTGAAGCAGGCACGCTAAAACTAGCAGGCACCGACGAAAATGAGATTTTCCAAATGGCCGATGAACTACTAAGCGACGAAGAGGCCCATGAAAACATGGCCAAAGCTTCCAACCCGTATGGCGACGGAGAAGCATCATCCAGAATCGCCGACGCCATCGAAACTTACTTCAAAAAATAAAAAAGAGAGGATCCAGCGGGGGCTGGATCCTTTCCTATTGGGACGTGGGGACAGGCTCCTTGTCCCAGCTCAGCTATTAGTGGAAAATCAACCGGTGGGCGACAAGAATCAACCGGAACGGGGCGGAATCAACCGATTTGCATGAGGAATCGACCGGAATGCGTGGAAAATCAACCGGTGGGCGACAAGAATCAACCGTATCGAGGCGGAATCAACCGATTTGCATGAGGAATCGACCGGTATGCGTGAAATATCAACCGGCGGGCGACAAGAATCAACCGGAACGGGGCGGAATCAACCTGTTTGCATGAGGAATCGACCGGTATGGGTGAAATATCAACCGGTGGGCGACAAGAATCAACCGGAACGGGGCGGAATCAACCGAATTACATGAGGAATCGACCGGTATGCGCGAAATATCAACCGGTGGGCGACAAGAATCAACCGGATCGGCACAAGAATCAACCGAATTGCATGAGGAATCGACCGGTATGTGTGAAATATCAACCGATGGGCGACAAGAATCAACCGGATTGGGGCGGATATCAACCGATTTGCATGAGGAATCAACCGGTATGCGCGAAATATCAACCGGTGGACCACAAGAATCAACCGGAGCCCACCCACGTTACCCCATCCGCACAAACATCAACCGGAGCCCACCCACATCAACCTTCGCCAAAAACATCAACCGGAACCGCTCACCCAGCATACGTGCGCTCCACTCCAAAAATCAACCGCTCCACTCCAAACATAAACCGCTCCGCCACAATCCTCATCCCTTCTTCATGTGCATGAATTCATTCTTATGTTCAAATGCTAATGGATATCATTCATCAAAAAAAGGGGACTTCTGCTATGCGGCATTTCTTGCTGCTGATCATTACGGCTATGCTCATTCTGCCAGCTTCTGCCGCTGCCCGGGATCATACGACCGAACCCAAAAAATCTAAAGAAGAGGCGGTCATTATTGAAGTGGATGGCAACCCGGGCAAACGCAAAACATATTTGGAAACTTACCATCCATACATCGAAGTAATCACCGTTTATGACAAGCTGTTCAAGGGGCTCGCCTTGAAGGCAAAACCGAAGCAGCTGGAAAAACTGGATACCGTTGATTTCATTACAGCCGTTCATCCAGTGACGACATATCAGACCCAGACCGGATCGTCGAAACAGCCCATGTCCAGCTTGGAAGGAGCGACAAAAGACAGCGTGAAGCCTTCTTCATTAAACAATACGGACTATACTGGTGAAGGGGTACAAGTAGCTGTGATTGACACCGGGATTGACTATAACCACCCGGACTTGGAGGCGAATTTTGCCGGTGGTTATGACCTTGTCGATCTGGATGACGATCCGATGGAAACGACTGCAAAAGAAGGAATGCCGACTCAGCACGGGAGCCATGTCGCCGGGATTATTGCCGCAGATGGTGACCTTCAGGGAGTAGCCCCGGATGCAGAGTTGTACGCTTACCGTGCGCTTGGTCCGGGTGGAAGGGGGACGTCCGTTCAAGTTATTGCTGCGTTGGAACAGGCGGTGGAAGACGGGGCGGATGTGATTAATCTTTCGGTCGGCAATGCCATTAATGGGCCGGATTTTCCGACCAGCACAGCGGTGAACCGTGCCGTCGCCCTCGGTGTGCCGGTGGTCATCGCGAATGGCAACGATGGTCCGGGCAAGTGGACGATCGGCTCCCCGGCCACTGCCGCCAATGCATTATCCGTCGGCGCAGCAGCTTATCCACAGACAGTGCCGTATCTGGAGGAATCGCTTCACGACAAAAAAATTCCTCTGCAGCTTATGCAAGGGTCTGTTGACTGGAATTTGACGAAGGATTATAAAATTCAGCCATTCTCAAGCGGAAATGTCCGTGGCAAAATAGCGCTGATGGAGCGCAGCAAAACGCCTTTTCACGAAATGGCGAAACAGGCGGAAGAAGCGGGCGCGAAAGCAGTGCTCATTTACAACAACGAGCCTGGGCTGTTTCAGGGGATGGTTCAAAACCCTAAGGATCCTGTCACCATTCCCACTGCATCGATAACGAAAAAAGATGGAAAATGGCTTGTGGAAAAGGCAACGAACGACGGTCTGTACATGGATACCAAATACAAGCAGACAGAAAAACAGATGGCGGCATTCAGTTCGCGCGGCCCTGTCACCGTGAATTGGGATCTGAAGCCTGGCATCAGCGCACCGGGAACGAATATTTTGAGTACGGTCCCAGGCGGCTATCGTCATTTGCAGGGAACGAGCATGGCCGCTCCGCACGTAACCGGTGTGATGGCGCTGCTGATGGAAGCACACCCTGACTGGGACATCAGCCAGCTCGTCGGATCCATAAAAACGACAGCTAAACAAATCCAAAACGCCAGCGGAAAACCGCTCGCACCAATCAGCCAGGGACCGGGTGAAATTCAGCCGAAACAAGCTATCAACACAAAAACGATCATGGATGACCCATTGCTGTCATTTGGCAAAATCACCGAACTTCATGAGACAAAAGACATCACCGTAACGGTTACCAATACGTCGGATACGAAACAGTCGTATTCGCTTTCCGCACCGGATCACCAAAAAGGAATAAACTGGCGGCTCCCAGGATCATTCACGTTAAAACCGGGTAAGTCCAAACAGCTCACCATTGCGGCAAGTATTAACAGCGAAATGCTCGATAAAGGAATCCATCAAGGCTGGGTGACGCTGAACAGGGGTGATCAGCAATATGAAATGCCTTATCTGTTTGTGAACAAAGCAGCGGATTATCCAAAAGCAATGGGATTCGGCTTTTCGTTAAAACCGTTTTCTGATGACACATACGCGTATCAGTTATATTTGCCTGATCCGGCCGAACGTATCGAAGTCAATCTGTACAGTATGGACACATTGGTGCATGATAGGACATTGGTGCAGTCTGACGATCTTCAAGTAGGCCTGAACAAAGGAACCCTGCCGGTCGAGAAGCTTGGCAAACCAGGCAACTACCGGGCTGTCATTACGGTAAAACTTGAAAACGGCAAGATGGAAAGTTATCAGACAGAACTGCAAATCCCGCAGCATGCAACGTAACAGGCGGCAAAAGGATGCTGGACGCAATTCGACTGACAGCACTTAGGACGAGGACCGCCACAGTGATGATGTACTCGGGGTCCGCGGGCTCAATACTACACATCGAACAACCGCATAAAACGTCATAACGTGACACAAATCCGGCAAACCGGCCTGGCATCACTATATGAACAGACAAACGTAAAGTTGTCACATAATGTTCATACTGCCAGGCCGTTTTTTCCTTTATAATGGGAGTGACAAACGGAGGTCATGACCCGGCAGAAGTGTGGCAGAAGCGTGATAATGCAAAGATGAAACTGGCAGCAGATGGAAGTGTTTTTTTATACTCGTACTAATTGACAATGGGGTAGGGCTAATGTACACTAGCTTAGTGTGGAATGGTAAGGGTTTCATGGCTTTTGAACGTTCACCTTATATAATTCTATGATAGTTGTTCCATATGAGCAGTGATTTACCTCACACTTTTGCCAACATTCTGCGCAATCAATCAGGAACAGACTATCATGTCAATTCCCCGGGAGAAGAGTCAAATCATGTCGTACTATGAAAATATGGTCAGCAGGCAGCGCAAGTGGATGTTTTATCTTTTAGCAGCATTCATGCTGGGGGCAGGTTTCACACCATATCCACATATTTTCCTCGGACTTTTTTTAGGTGGTTCTGTCAGTTTGTACAACCTATGGCTGCTCCAGCGAAAAATTAATGCATTTGCTGAATCTGTACAAAGGAATGAATCGGCAAGCGGGCTTGGCAGCATGTCCCGGATGGCAGCAGCAGTCTTTGCTGTGATTATTGCACTTCGATTCGCTGAATATTTCGACATGGTTTCTGTTTTAATTGGATTAATGACATCCTATCTAGTCATTGTGATAGATTTTTTTATGTTCAAATCTAAGGAATAGTGCTTGGGGGTGAAAAAAGATGGATCATGAAGCACCAATGGCGAATGATGTGTGGGGGATAGCCTGGCTGGATTTCAACTTGTCCACTGTTCTTATGACGGCGATAGCCTCCCTCATCGTGTTTATCCTTTGTGTCCTTGCTTCTAGGAAACTTCAAATGAAGCCGTCAGGAGCACAGAATGCCATGGAATGGATTGTTGATTTTGTTAAAGGCATGATTAGTGACACAATGGATTGGAAAACTGGCAGAATTTTCCTGCCGTTTGTACTAACACTCATTACTTACATTTTTGTAAGTAATATGCTGGGGGTCATGACCTTGATGACATTCGGTGATGAATTATGGTGGAAATCACCGACAGCAGACCCTGGCATTACCCTGACGTTAGCTTCGATGGTGATTGTAATGACCCACTATTATGGAATTAAAATACGTGGAGGAAAAGAATACGGGAAGGACTTCTTACGGCCATTCCCAGCATTTCTGCCAATCAAAGTCATCGAAGAATTCTCAAACACCTTAACGTTAGGTCTTCGTCTGTTTGGTAACCTTTACGCTGGTGAGGTGCTGTTGTCACTGTTAGCCGGACTGACAGCATCAGGTTTTCTCGGATTCCTGGGCGGAGCCGTCCCAATGCTGGCATGGCAGGGATTCAGTGTGTTTGTTGGCACAATCCAGGCATTTATTTTTACAATCCTGACACTGGTGTACATGTCACACAAAGTATCAAGCGAACATTAAGACTTAAGAACATGGTAAGTTATCCCTTTCAGCAGAAATGTGCTGAATAAGGAATGTACTTAAAACTAATACAACTAATTTGAGGAGGATTTATATTATGGGAGCTTTAGCAGCAGCATTAGCAGTAGGTTTGGCGGCATTGGGTGCCGGTGTAGGTAACGGTCTAATCGTAAGTCGTACGGTCGAAGGAATCGCGCGTCAGCCTGAACTTAGAGGCCAATTGCAGACAACGATGTTCATTGGTGTCGGTTTGGTTGAGGCAGTACCGATCATCGCCGTTGTTATTGCATTAATCGTTATGTAATGGACTGGATGAACAGGCACCATCAATAATGGCGAAGATTAACTCGTCAAAGAGACTTCGCCGTTGTTTTATACTTGGATGACTCTAACTTAATGATATTGTTGGTTGTTTTTGATATGTAATGTGAAAGGAGTGAATACTGTGCAAGCATTCACCAGTATGCCGCTTTATGCAGGACTTGGCGGGCTTGAGGTTGGTACAATGGCAACCCAGCTGTTCTTCTTTATCGTTTTGCTCATACTTCTGCGTAAATTTGCATGGGGACCGTTGATGGGCGTTATGCAAAAGCGCGAAGAATATGTCGCGAATGAAATCGAAGCTGCAGAAAAGAGTCGTGAGGAAGCTGAAAAAGCGCAGGCAGAAGCAGCAGATCAATTGAAACAGACAAAGCAGGAAGCACAGCAGATTATAGATGATGCGAAAAGCACTGGCGCCAAGCAGGAACATGAGATTATCAATAATGCTCGCCAGGAAGCTGAGCGCATTAAAGAATCAGCGCAGGAAGAAATCGCAAATGAAAAAGAGAAAGCCATTCAGGCACTTCAGGACAAAGTGGCTTCACTATCCGTACAAATTGCTAGCAAAGTGATTGAAAAAGAAATCAGTGCACAGGATCAGGAAAAACTGATTGATGAGTATATTAAAGAGGCAGGAGAAGAGCGATGAGTGATGCAGCCGTTGCAAAACGTTATGCGGAGGCGCTTTTCCAGCTAGGCAATGAAAAAGGAACAATGGATCAATTAGCCGAAGAGTTTCATGTCCTGAAAACCACTTTTGATGAAAACAACGAACTGGTGCCATTCCTGAAGCATCCGCGAGTGAATAATGAACAAAAGGAACAATTCATTAATAACGTGTTCCAATCGTTCTCGGCCGATGTTGTCAACTTGCTGCATCTCTTGGCAGAGCGGCATCGTATTGACATCGTGCCGTCCGTTATTGACCATTTTATCCGCTTGGTGAACGATGCGAAAGGTATGGAAGAAGCCACCGTTTATTCCATTCGGGAGTTGTCACAGACGGAGAAGGAGCGCCTTGAGAAGACGTTTGCCAAGCGTTTCGGCAAACAGGCAATCAAGATTACATCCGTTGTTGATCCATCGGTCATCGGTGGCATTAAGCTGCGGATTGGCAACACCATTTACGATGGATCTATTCAAGGCAAACTGAAACGGATCGAACGGGGTATTTTAACGGCAAACTAATGAAGATAGGGGTGAAATGGTATGAGCATCAAAGCTGAAGAAATCAGTTCGCTGATTAAACAGCAAATCGAGAATTTTGACTCTGATATCGAAGTCAGCGATGTTGGCACGGTTATTGAAATCGGTGATGGTATCGCACGTGCTCATGGCCTTGATGATGCCATGGCCGGTGAGCTAGTTGAATTTTCGAACGGTGTCATGGGTATGGCGCAGAACCTGGAAGAATCAAACGTCGGTATCGTCATACTAGGCCCGTATGCAGATATTAAAGAAGGCGATGAGGTCCGCCGTACAGGCAGGGTCATGCAAGTACCTGTTGGGGAGGATCTTCTTGGACGCGTGGTGAACCCGCTTGGACAGCCGATTGACGGCAAAGGTCCAGTGGAAACATCAAAAAACCGCGCCATTGAGTCACCTGCACCATCCATCATGGATCGGCAGTCCGTTGACGAGCCGCTGCAGACCGGTATTAAAGCGATTGACGCATTGGTGCCAATCGGCCGCGGACAGCGTGAATTAATCATCGGTGACCGTCAGACAGGGAAAACAACCATCGCAGTCGATACAATTTTGAACCAAAAAGAAGAAGATATGCTCTGTATCTATGTGGCAATCGGACAGAAGGACTCAACCGTCCGCTCAACAGTGGAAACATTCCGCCGCCACGGTGTGCTTGACAAGACCATTGTCGTGTCCGCCGGCGCGTCAGAACCTGCACCACTATTGTACCTTGCACCATATGCAGGGGTGTCCATGGGTGAAGAGTTTATGTATAACGGCAAGCACGTGCTTGTTGTCTATGATGACCTGACAAAACAAGCCGCTGCATACCGCGAACTTTCCTTGCTGCTGCGCCGCCCGCCAGGCCGTGAAGCATTCCCAGGGGACGTTTTCTACCTGCATTCACGTCTATTGGAGCGTGCAGCGAAACTGAATGACGATAAAGGTGGGGGATCGCTTACCGCACTGCCATTTGTTGAAACCCAAGCTGGCGATATCGGTGCCTATATCCCGACGAACGTCATATCCATCACGGACGGACAAATCTTCCTGCAGTCCGACTTGTTCTTCTCCGGTGTACGTCCGGCGATTAACGCAGGTCTGTCGGTATCCCGTGTTGGTGGTTCGGCACAGCGGAAGGCGATGAAGAAGGTTGCCGGAACACTGCGTCTTGACCTTGCGTCCTTCCGTGAACTGGAAGCATTCGCACAGTTCGGTTCGGACCTTGACAAATCAACACAGGCCAAGCTTGACCGTGGTGCCCGCACAGTTGAAGTGCTGAAGCAGGGGCTGCATAAACCGCTGGCCGTTGAAAAACAGGTTATGATCATCTACGCCCTGACAAAAGGATTCCTTGATGACATTGCAGTCGAGGATGTGACAAGATTCGAGGATGAATTCCATATATGGCTCGATGAAAACCGCAGTGAACTGCTTTCCGTTATCCGCGAAACAGGTAAACTAGCGGAAGCAGAAGACATGAATGAAGCAGTCGAAGCATTCAAAAAGAAATTTATGCCGACTGAAAAGTAATAACGGACGATAAGAACAGGTTTGGAATAGAGGTCCCGATTGCCGGAATATGACCTCTGACCTCCTGCCTCTTTGTGAAGGAAGGGTGGTGAACAAAGCTTGGCATCCCTTAGAGATATACAAAAACGTATTGATTCAACATCAAAAACGAAAAAGATCACCAAAGCGATGGAGATGGTTTCCGCTTCCAAAATGAACAAAGCAGAAGCAAATGCAAAGGCATTTGTGCCATATAGCGAAAAGATTCAGGAAGTGGTCGCTAATATCGCAGGCAGCAGCGTTGATGCATCTCATCCACTGCTGCAGAAACGGGAAGTAAAGAAAACCGGCTATTTCGTCATTACATCTGACCGCGGCCTGGCCGGTGCCTATAACAGCAGCGTTCTGAAAAAGACATATGAAACCATTCATCAAAACCACCAATCGACGGATGAATATACCATTCTTGTTATCGGACGTGTCGGCTATGACTTTTTCAAGAAGCGCAATATGCCGGTGACGAAGCATATCATTGGTATGGCAGACCAGCCGGATTTTAATGATATTAAAGAACTTGCGGCAGAAACGGTGCAAATGTTTATTGATGGGGAAATTGATGAACTGAAAATGGTCTACAACCATTATGTTAGTGCCATCTCGCAAGTGGTCACGTCCAAAAAACTGCTCCCGCTGACCGACATTGGGCAGGAAAGTGGAGCCTCTAGTGTCAGCCAGTACGAGTACGAACCAGATCAGGAGCAGATTCTGAAAGTGCTGCTGCCGCAATATGCGGAAAGCCTGATTTACGGTGCGCTTCTGGACGGCAAAGCCAGTGAGCACGCAGCACGGATGACGGCCATGCGCAATGCAACCGATAATGCGAATGACCTTATCGATGATTTGACATTGTCTTACAACCGTGCACGTCAAGCGGCGATCACACAGGAAATCAACGAAATCATTGGTGGAGTGGCTGCACTCGAATAAATAATTTTATCAGCAGGCTGTTTTGCAGATGCTGCAGAACAAGTAATACAGCTGTATGACTTCGGAAGTGCATGCTGTTCTGAAGACAACCAATTGATGCATTTTTCATAGAGTAAGATAGGAGGGAAATCAATGAGCAAGGGACACATTACACAAGTCATGGGCCCTGTTGTCGACGTTGCGTTCGACGAAGGAGAGCTGCCGGACATTTATAACGCACTAACGGTCAGTGCCGATGACGGGGATAATGCAACCGAACTGACGCTGGAGGTTGCACTACACCTTGGTGACAACGCAGTACGCACGATTGCCATGTCCTCAACAGACGGGATCAAACGTAATATGCCCGTTGTCAACACTGGTGCGTCCATCTCAGTGCCAGTAGGTGAACAAACGCTCAGCCGTGTGTTCAACGTACTTGGCGACCATATTGATCTTGATGAACCAATTCCGGATGATGTGCGGCGTGATCCGATCCACCGCCAGCCTCCTGAATTCGAAGACCTGACAACAGATACAGAAATTCTGGAAACAGGAATTAAAGTTGTTGACTTATTGGCACCATATACAAAAGGTGGTAAAATCGGCCTGTTTGGCGGTGCCGGAGTCGGTAAAACCGTTCTGATCCAGGAACTGATCAACAACGTTGCACAAGAACACGGCGGTATTTCCGTATTTGCCGGTGTTGGTGAACGGACACGTGAAGGAAACGACCTTTACTATGAAATGAAAGATTCAGGTGTTATTCAGAAAACTGCCATGGTTTTCGGACAGATGAACGAACCGCCTGGAGCTCGTATGCGTGTCGCCCTGACTGGCCTGACAATGGCTGAGTACTTCCGTGATGAAGAAGGCCAAGACGTGCTGTTATTTATCGATAATATCTTCCGTTTTACCCAGGCAGGTATGGAAGTGTCCGCACTACTTGGCCGCATGCCGTCAGCCGTTGGTTACCAGCCGACACTGGCAACGGAGATGGGCCAATTGCAGGAGCGTATCACGACAACGGATAAAGGATCGGTTACATCCATTCAGGCAATCTATGTTCCGGCCGACGACTACACGGACCCAGCACCAGCGACTACCTTTGCCCACTTGGATGCGACAACCAACCTGGACCGTTCCTTGTCCGAGCAAGGTATCTATCCAGCCGTGGATCCGCTTGCTTCCACATCACGTGCGCTTGACCCGGAAGTTGTCGGTGACGAGCATTACAACGTGGCCCGTGAAGTACAGCAGACACTGCAAAAATATAAAGAACTGCAGGACATCATCGCCATCCTTGGTATGGACGAACTGTCCGACGAAGACAAAATGACAGTATCACGTGCACGCCGCATTCAGTTCTTCCTGTCACAGAACTTCCACGTGGCAGAGCAGTTCACAGGCCAGCCAGGATCCTATGTACCGGTCTCTGAAACCGTACAAGGGTTCCGGGAAATTCTGGACGGCAAATACGACGACTTGCCAGAAGATGCATTCCGCCTTGTCGGACGCATTGAGGACGTTGTCGAAAAAGCAAAAGAAATGGACTAATTAATCAGGCATCACCGGATGAAACAGCATAAAGGGTAGGCGTTTGGACACAAGGCAGACGTGGTATTGTCATGTGTGCGGGGGCTGTGAGGTTGGTATGCAGCTTGTACTGTTGTGCAGCTATCACCTGACGTGCGCTCACCCCCGAACGCTGTCTCATCCGGCTATGCCATTGTCTGAGGAGGGGTTACATTGAAAACACTGGATGTGAGTGTTGTTACTCCTGATGGCCCAGTATTGGAAGATCAATTTGAAATGGTCAGCTGTAAAGCCGAAAACGGCGAACTCGGTGTTTTGCCTGGACATATTCCAATGGTTGCCCCATTATCAATCAGTTCCGTCCGTCTTAAACAAGACGATGATTCGGTAGGACTGGCTGTCAATGGCGGATTTCTTGAAGTACGTCCTGACAAAGTGACCATCCTGGCACAGTCGGCAGAAAAACCGGCAGAAATAGACGTCCAGCGCGCAGAAGAAGCAAAAAAACGCGCCGAGCGACGCCTCGAATCAAAGCAGGAAAACGTCGACTTCCAACGGGCAGAATTAGCACTCAAACGAGCAATTAATCGATTGGATATCTCACAATAAAAGGAAAATCTCTTGTAACAATGTGTTATAAGGGATTTTTCTTTTTTGTTGTTGTGTGGGTTGAGTGGCGTGTATCGACCGTTCGTTGGGGATAATCAACCGGTTAGGGCCGAGAATCGACCGTACACCAGTAAGAATCAACCAGTCAGTGGGAGAATCGACCGTTCGTTGGGGATAATCAACCGGTTAGGGGCGAGAATCGACCGTATACCGGTAAGAATCAACCAGTCAGTGGAACAATCAACCGTTTGGGTCCCGGAATCGATCGTACACCGGTAAGAATCAACCAGTCAGTGGGATAATCGACCGTTCGGAAGAGAAAATCAACCGATTAGGTCCCAGAATCGACCGTACACCGGTAAGAATCAACCAGTCAGTGGAATAATCGACCGTTCGGGAGAGAGAATCAACCGGTAAGGTCCAAGAATCGACCGTACACCAGTAAGAATCAACCAGTCAGTGGAATAATCAACCGTTCGGGAGAGAGAATCAACCGGTCAGCTCCAACTATCGACCGGTCGCCGCCGAGTATCAACCACTCGACAACAAAAATCGTCCTGTTCACGACAATCATCGTGCCGAGGCTATCAACTACTAGCCAGAAAACGTCAAACATCTGCTGTTCATCTTAAAAATAGTAATCCCATGACAAAACCCGGCACTTCATCCATTATTGACAGCATCTGCACATCCATATGGAACAAATCCTGCACATTTCCCGTTATTGGTGTCGATATTTCCCGGGAAATGATGGCGTTGATCATTTGATGTATTACCCAGTCTTAAAATAATTGACATCCAACGGCTTTGGTGGCAAAGTAACAGGTAGACTTAAGGTACTATGAATATTTAAAAGCAAGGTGTGGAGTTATGTTTTCATCAATAGGTATTACCGCATTAATTGGAATGCTATCACATTTACTATTCATCTATATTACATGGCGTGTCATTACGACTATCAATTTTGACCCGCTGATCAGAAAGGGCCGTGAAACGGAGGCCAGGCTGCTCATTATATTTGTTGCCATTGCTATCGGCACAAACGTCAGTCGATTTTTCCTCGACTTCATCCAATGGTCACAGGATTTGCTGTTCCTATTTTAATAAGCAGGGCGCTTCCATCCTATGAACAACAAAAAAATACCCGTTTAAGAGAAATCCCTTTTGTTCATACTAAGAGTATAGTGAACAAGGGGGATTTTTCTATGCGAAAGATGGCATTTATCATATCTATTTTTCTAGTTTTTGTAGGGAATGCTGTGGCGGCTTCCGGTCAGACGAATAAGATGGTGGATCTGGCATCGATTGTCTCTGATGCTGGGCTTGAAGCGGAAAGCTGGCAGGTGACGGTTAAAGAAGAAATGGACCGGGAAACGCTGAACCAATATGTTGATCAGCTGCAGGCAAAAGATAGTTATATTTCCTCAAGCAAAGAAGGGGAAAATAGTATAAAATATTTATTTGAGTACGGTCAAAATCAGGAAGGTATTTCCGAATATTATCAAGTGGTTATTCCAAAAAATCCGGTGCATCAAGCGGAGTTTGTTGCGGTGTTCAAGGGTAAATCGTGGGACGGCAAGGTGGAAGAAACATATCGTTTCCGAATGAATAAAGTAAAAGATACATATTTTAGCGGAAGTTCAACAACATTTGCTTGTCTGACTGCACCGATTGATGGTACAATGGGAAGTGTTTATTTTTTTGATAAACTGAAAGAGTCTATGAATCTGACTTTGACGCAAACGCAGCACGACACCGTGAAGAAATCGAGTATGGAAAAAATAGTTTATGGGCATACGCCTATGTGGAATGAAGAAATTGTGATGGAGAAGCCGATGAATGTACAAATGGTGCTGAAAGACAACGAATCTGACAAAGCATCACTGACGATAGGCACACCTATCCTGATTACTGAATACTAATATAGTGAAATCGGATGATAAGGGGATTAAAAAATATGGAAAAAATCATCGTAAGAGGTGGGCAGCGACTGCATGGCACTGTCAGGGTCGAAGGTGCTAAAAACGCAGTATTGCCTGTCATAGCAGCAAGTATGCTCGCAAGTGAAGGCGAAAGTGTCATCACTGATGTCCCTGTCCTTGCTGACGTGTATACCATTAATGAAGTTTTGCGCAATATGAATGCCAGTGTAACTTTTACCAATAATACAGTTTACGTGGATACATCCCGGCAGCTAATGACGGAAGCTCCATCGGAATATGTGCGGAAAATGCGCGCATCTGTCCTGGTGCTCGGTCCTTTGTTGGCCCGCTATGGCCATGCAAAAGTTGCTATGCCAGGCGGATGTGCTATTGGGTCAAGGCCGATTGATCTGCACTTAAAAGGCTTTGAGGCAATGGGCGCGAAAGTCCACGTTGGCAATGGATTTGTGGAATTGGAAGCAGAAGGACGCCTTCACGGGGCGAAAATTTATCTGGATATGCCAAGTGTGGGAGCCACGGAAAATATTATGATGGCTGCAGCACTGGCTGAAGGCACCACGACGATTGAAAACTGTGCCAAAGAACCGGAGATAGTCGATCTGGCCAATTTCCTGAATAAAATGGGTGCCAAAGTCGTCGGCGCCGGTACGGAAACGATACGGATCGAAGGCGCTGAAAAACTTCACGGTGCAAATCATTCCATTATCCCGGACCGGGTGGAGGCTGGAACCTTTATGGTTGCTGCAGCTATTACCGGCGGGAACGTCCTGATTGAAAATGCAGAAAGCGAGCATCTGCGCTCAGTTATTTCCAAACTGGAGGAAATGGGCGTAACGATTTTTGACGAAGGGGACGGCATTCGTGTCCTTGGACCGGATAAACTGCTGGCAACAGATATAAAAACATTGCCGCATCCTGGATTCCCGACAGATATGCAGTCCCAGATGATGGCACTGATGCTGAATGCGTATGGAACGAGTGTCATCACGGAAACAGTATTTGAAAACAGGTTCATGCATGTTGAAGAGTTTCGCCGCATGAATGCCAAGATGAAAATTGAAGGCCGCAGTGTGATTATTGAAGGCCCTGGAGATCTGCAGGGTGCGGAAGTTGCTGCGACGGATTTGCGTGCAGCTGCAGCACTCATTCTGGCAGGATTGCGGGCAGATGGAATCACACGTGTGACCGATCTGAAGCATCTGGATCGCGGCTATGTAGATTTCGCCAATAAACTGTCTGCGCTCGGAGCATCGATTGAACGCGTCGATGCGAATGGGGATGCGGTAAACCCATTTGCCCATTTGAGCGAGCGACCGGTGAGTTTCTTGACATATCTCTCCCGGTCCTGATTGTGATACGTTTGATTGGTAGTTAGATATAATACTGCCAAAATTTTCCTCCAGTGAAAATGAAATACGTGCGTAAAAACAGGTGCCTCTATGCACCTGTTTTTTTGTGCGACAAACTCCTCCTAATCCCACTATCATTCAAAATCTTGTTGCATTTCACCAGAAATCTGATAAAATTAAAAGAAAATTACAAATCATGAAAACGGATTCAATAGCTGGTGATGATGAGGTGCTTAAGATGATACATATATCAATCCCTAAAGCTATATCTATGTAAGTAAGTAAATCATCATGACCATTTCAGGATGCAACCAGTAATGGAGCCAGCATCGCAATAACAGTTTCATAGAGGGGGGACAGCATGCTGCGATATATTTTGAAACGGTTTGCCATTATGGCGATGACATTGTGGATTATTGTCACATTAACATTTGTCCTGATGGTAACCATACCAGGCTCACCGCTGAACGAGGAGCGAACAACAAATGAAGTCGTTCAAGAGAATCTGGAAGAACATTATAATCTGGATGAGCCTTATTACATTCAGTATATTCTTTATTTGAAATCAATTGTCACGCTTGATTTCGGTCCATCAATCAAGCAGCCGAACGAAACGGTAAATGATCTTCTGGGCCGGGGGTTTCCGATTTCCTTTGAACTGGGGATTATCACAATCGTGGTGGCTGTCATTTCCGGTGTGATTCTGGGTATTTTTGCGGCACTCAAGCACAACGGTATCATTGATTATTTGGCGATGACGATTGCGGTTCTCGGGATATCGATTCCCAACTTCGTGCTGGCAACACTGCTCATTCAAGTGTTTGCCGTTTATCTTAACATTTTGCCGGCCGCAACATGGTCAAGTCCGGTGCACATGATTTTGCCGACGGTAGCACTTGCCACGGGACCGATGGCGATTATTGCACGTCTGACCCGCTCGACCATGCTGGAGGTACTGACACAGGATTATATCAAAATGGCGCGTGCCAAGGGGTTGAAACCGTGGAAAATCATTGTGAAGCACTCACTGAAAAACGCCCTTATGCCGGTAGTTACGATTATGGGGACACTGCTGGCAGGTATTTTGACAGGAACATTTGTCATTGAACAAATTTTCGGCATCCCGGGCATGGGCAAATATTTTGTCGAAAGCATTAACCAGCGGGACTACCCCGTTATCATGGGAACGACAGTATTCTACAGCGCGTTTTTGATTTTGATGTTGTTTTTAGTCGATATTGCGTACGGGCTTCTGGATCCGCGCATCAAGCTGCATGAAAAAGGAGGCAAGTCATGACACAGCCGGAAAAAGACTCGACATCCATTCACTCTCCTGCTGCAGTCCCGGATGAATGGTTTTCCTGGAAAAAGAAAGACCTGGATGCAGCAGAATCGGTAGCACGTCCATCCCTCTCCTACTGGAAAGATGCGTGGCGGCGCCTCCGGAAGAACAAACTGGCCATGGCCGGACTTGTTTTCCTAATCATACTTGGAATTATGGCTATTATCGGGCCGATGATCTCGCCCTATTCCGTTATCGATCAGAACCGGCCGAATCAGTTCAGGCCACCGTCGATGGATCACTTATTCGGTACTGATTCCCTTGGCCGCGATGTGTTCACCCGGACATGGTATGGGGCCAGAATCTCGCTGTTTGTCGGACTGATGGCGGCATTGATTGACTTTTTTATCGGAGTTATTTATGGGGGCATTTCCGGTTATAAAGGTGGCCGCACGGACAGTATCATGATGCGGATCATTGAAATTTTGTACGGACTTCCGTATTTATTGGTCGTTATTTTGCTTCTGGTCGTCATGGGACCGAGTCTGACGACGATTATTATCGCGCTATCGGTGACCGGCTGGGTCGGGATGGCCCGGATTGTCCGCGGGCAAGTTCTGCAGATAAAAAATTTCGAGTTTGTGCTCGCTTCCCAGTCGTTTGGTACGAAAACACCGCGCATTATCCGTAAGAATCTGCTCCCGAATACGATGGGGCCGATTATTGTGCAGATGACGCTAACCGTTCCGAACGCAATTTTTGCCGAGGCATTTTTAAGTTTTCTCGGGCTGGGCATCCAATCCCCGTTTGCAAGCTGGGGTGTCATGGCGAATGACGCGCTTGGAGCGATTTTGTCCGGATACTGGTGGACATTATTTTTCCCGGCCTTTTTCATATCGTTTACGATGTTTGCATTTAACGTATTAGGCGACGGGCTGCAGGATGCGCTTGATCCGAAGCTGAGGAAGTAGGTGAGGAGAAATGGAGAAAATACTCGACGTCAACGATTTGCACGTAACCTTTTCCACATATGGCGGGACGGTTAAAGCAGTAAGAGGGGTCAGTTTTGATCTGCACAAAGGGGAGACGCTCGCTATTGTCGGGGAGTCCGGCTGCGGCAAAAGTGTCACATCCAACGCCATCATGCGGCTGATTCCTGATCCACCCGGCAAAATTTCCAAAGGGACGATTACATTTAAAGAAAACAATCTCACCAATATGTCGGAAAAAAAGATGCGTTCCATTCGTGGTGTGGACATATCGATGATTTTTCAGGATCCGATGACCGCCTTGAACCCAACACTGACCATCGGGACCCAGCTGATGGAAGGGCTGAGAGAGCACAGCAAAACGTCGGGTGCCGAAGCGAAAAGAAAAGCGATTGAAATGATGGAGCTCGTCGGGATACCGAACCCGGAGGAACGGTTCAAACAGTATCCGCACCAGTTCAGTGGCGGGATGCGGCAGCGTATCGTTATTGCGATTGCCCTCATCTGTGAGCCGGAGCTGTTGATTGCGGATGAACCGACGACCGCGCTGGATGTGACGATACAGGCGCAAATTCTGGAACTGTTTGAGCGCATCCAGGAAAAGACGGGTGTTTCCATCATTCTGATCACCCATGACCTCGGGGTGGTGGCGAAAATAGCGGACCGCATCATTGTGATGTACGCCGGAAAAATTATCGAATCCGGCACAAGGCGTGAGATTTTTTACAGCCCGGAACACCCGTATACCAAAGGGCTTTTGCAGTCCGTGCCAAGACTTGATATCAAAGGGGAAAAACTGATCCCGATTGACGGGACACCACCTGATTTATTCTCACCTCCACAAGGCTGTGCGTTCACAGCGCGCTGTCCGATGGCAATGGAGGTGTGTAATAAAGTTTACCCGGTCCAGACGGAATTAAGTGATACACACAAAGTGGATTGCTGGCTCCAGGATGACCGGGCGAAGCAACTATTGGCTGAAACGGCCGATAAAACATAATAAGGGGGAACAGGTATGAAGAAGGGTTTGCTGTGGCTCATCGCACTTCTCGCTATTGCTGTGCTGGCGGCATGTACAACGTCCAGCGGCAATGAAAGTGACGCAGATGAAGGAAGTGATTCCGGTAACAAGCAAGCGGAGGAGGGTTCGAGTGATGAAAAAGTGCTGTACATGAACAACGGGGAAGAACCGACATCCCTTAACCCGCCGATTGGCTTTGACTCGGTATCCTGGAACGTCCTGAACAACATGATGGAAGGGCTGACTAGGCTGGGCAAAGATGACGAACCGAAGCCGGCGATGGCCGAGGACTGGGAAAAGTCGAACGGAGGCAAAACATATACGTTCCAACTCCGTGAAGATGCGAACTGGTCGAATGGCGATCCTGTTACGGCTGAAGACTTTGTCTATGCCTGGAAACAGTTGCTAAATCCGGAAACAGGCTCATCAGCCGCATTTCTCGGCTACTTTATTGAAGGAGGGGAAGCGTATAATGCCGGTGAAGGCTCAGCCGACGATGTCATGGTGAAAGCAATTGATGAAAAAACATTGGAAGTCACCTTGACAGCACCGACGAACTTTTTCCTGCAAGTACTGACTAACCCGGCATTTTTCCCGGTCAATAAGGAAGTTGCCAAAGAAAATCCAGAATGGCATGCCGAAGCGGATTCGTTTGTTGCCAACGGACCTTTTAAGCTGGAATCATGGGAGCATGACAAGGAAATGGTCATGGTGAAAAACGACCAGTACTGGGATAAAGACACCGTCAATCTGGATAAAATTCACTGGGCGATGGTTAACGATGTCAATACAGAATACCAGATGTTTGAAAGTGATGAATTGGATATGACCGAAATTCCGTCCGATATGGCCGAGCAGCTGATTGACGGGGACAATGTTGTGATTGAGGACCAGGGTGGCGTGTATTTCTACCGGTTCAACGTCAACATGGAACCATTCCAGAATGAAAAAATCCGGAAAGCATTTGCACTGGCCGTCAATCAGGAAGACATCGTCAATTATGTCACGAAAAACAAGGAAAAAGCAGCGAAAGCGTTTGTGTCACCAGGCTTCACAGGCCCATCAGGCAAAGACTTCCGTGAAGTAAACGGTGACCTGGTAAACTTTGACCCGGAAAAAGCAAAGCAGCTGCTGGAAGAAGGCATGGAAGAAGAAGGGTATGACGAACTGCCACAAGTAACATTGACGTACAACACGAGTGAGTCCCATAAAGCGATTGCCGAAACACTGCAAAATATGTTCAGTGAAAATATCGGCGTCGATGTGGAGCTGGCCAATACAGAATGGAACGTCTTTCTGGAAGACCAGAAACAGCTGAACCTGCAATTCTCCCGGAGCTCGTTCATTTTTGACTACCCGGACCCGATCAACTTCCTGGAAAGCTTTATTACCGGGTCGTCCATGAACCGCACTGGCTGGTCGAACGAGAAATATGATGAACTGATCGCCCAGGCGAAACAGGAAGGCGATGAGGAAAAACGGTGGGAGCTAATGAACGAAGCCGAAAAACTGCTGGCAGAAGAAATGCCGATTTTCCCAATCCATTACTACAACCAGGTGTACATTTATAAAGATGACGTAACAGATGTCGTCCGCCACCCAGTTGGCTATCTCGAGCTGAAATGGGCAGATAAGGAATAAAACTATAATGGATTTCCGGCGGGGGCCGGAAATCCTCATTTTGATTGGACGGGATTAGGAACGCATGCTGGCGGTGTGAAGCGAGAGCGCCTAAAACTCGAGCGAGAGCGCCTCGAACTCGAGCGAGGGCCCCTTGAACTCGAGCAAGGGCGTCTCAAACTCGAGCGAGAGCGTCCAGAACTCGAGCGAGAGCACCTCAAACTCGAGCGAGAGCGTCTCAAACTCGAGCGAGGGCGTCCTAAACTCGAGCGAAGGCGTCCTAAACTCGAGCGAGAGCGCCTCAAACTCGATCGAGAGCGCCTCGAACTCGAGCGAGAGCACCTCGAACTCGATCGAGAGCGCCTCGAACTCGAGCGAGAGCGTCCAGAACTCGAGCGAGAACGCCTCAAACTCGAGCGAGAGCGTCTCGAACTCGAGCGAGCGCGTCTCGAACTCGAGCGAGCGCGTCTCGAACTCGAGCGAGAGCGTCCAGAACTTGAGCGACACCTCGGATAAAGGAGCCTGTCCCACGTCCTCATTTTTACAGAAAGAAGGCTTGATACAGGTGAAACCGGAACGTCTGCATGAAGGGGACACTATTGGCATCATCGCACCAGCAAGCCCGGTGGAAAAGGAGCATCTGGAGAAGGCCGTTCCCTTTTTTAGGAAAATGGGTCTCCACGTCAAACTTGGCTCGACGATTGGCAGCCAGCACGGGTACTTGGCTGGAACGGATGAGGAGCGGCTGAACGATTTGCACAGCATGATTGCGGATGAGTCCGTCCGTGCGATTATTTTTGCCCGTGGTGGATATGGGACAGCCCGGATTGCCGATAAGATCGATTATCAGTTGATCCGGAAACATCCCAAAATCATTTGGGGCTACAGTGACATCACGTATTTGCACACAGCCATTCAGCAACAGACAGGGCTCACAACTTTTCACGGGCCAATGCCGGCATCTGACATCGCGGATAAGGATTTTGACCAGCTGTCAGCAAGCCTGTTCCGGCAACTGTTTTTTCCAGCGGAACTGCACTATACCGAGTCGATTTCTCCGCTGGAAATAATGGTGCCCGGTGAAGCGGAAGGACCACTTACCGGTGGGAATCTGTCTCTTTTGGTCAGCACGCTCGGAACGCCATTTGAAATGGATACAAATGGGAAACTACTGCTTATCGAGGATATCGGGGAAGCGCCGTACCGGGTTGATTCGATGCTGAACCAGCTACGGCTCGCCGGCAAACTGCAGGAAGCGGCCGGGATTATCGTCGGTGATTTCCGTAATGCGGAACCGGATCCTAAACAGCCCTCCCTCACATTGCAGCAGGTGTTTGACGATTATTTTGCCGAGCTTGCTTGTCCGGTCATCACCGGGTTTAAAATCGGGCATTGTTTGCCGCATTTCGCCGTTCCACTCGGTGTTCATGCTTATTTATCAGCATCGAAGCGATCGTTGACGGTAGAACCAGGAGTGAAGAACGATCCCCGGCCAGAACAAAATTGGCGGCTGCCGTAGCAAAAAGGAGACATGATGATGAACATACAGACAATCGAAACAGGCTATGCGTCGATTCCACTAAATACGCCGTTCAAAACAGCACTGCGCACCGTGACTGATGCAAAGACGATTATGGTGAAGGTGACGTGTGATAACGGCATTACCGGCTGGGGGGAAGCACCCCCGACTCATGTGATCACCGGTGACAGTCTGGCCGGGATTGACGCTGCCATCAATGAAATCATTAAACCAAAGCTTTGCGGCATGTCATTGCTCGCCCGTGAACAGGTGTTTGAGGAACTGGCTAAAAGCGCTGTCGGCAACACGAGTGCCAAGGCTGCCGTTGATATGGCCCTGTACGACTGCCTTGCTCAATATGCTGGCATGCCGCTGTTTACATTTCTGGGCGGGTACCAGTCTGCAATCGAAACCGACTACACGGTCAGTGTGAACCAGCCGGATGAAATGGCTGCCCATGCCCAAACCTGTATGGATCAAGGATTCAACGTTCTAAAGGTAAAAGTCGGCAGCGATGACAGCCTGACCGACATTAAACGCATCGAAACCATCCGGGAGCAAGTCGGACCGGAGCCGCTGATTCGCCTTGACGCCAACCAGGGCTGGCAGGCAAAAGAGGCAGTCAAGACCATCCGTAAAATGGAAACACTCGGGCTGGACATCGAACTGGTTGAGCAGCCGGTCAAGCGCCATGACCTGACTGGATTGCGCCATGTAACAACAAACACCGGCACCCTGATCATGGCGGACGAAAGTGTTTTTTCCGTTCACGATGCAAGACGGGTGCTGGAAACGCAGGCAGCAGATCTGATAAACATCAAGCTGATGAAGGCGGGCGGTATCCATGAGGCACTGAAAATTGCCAAACTCGCCGAAGCCTATGAGGTGGAATGCATGACCGGCAGCATGATCGAAACCGGCATCGGCATCACAGCTGCAGCCCACTTTGCCGCCAGCCAGCCGAATGTAACCAGGTATGATTTTGATGCCCCATTGATGCTTGCCAGCGACACGATGGAAGGCGGCATCCGCTACGACGGCAGGCATATAACATTTGGTGAAAAGCCCGGCCTTGGCATCAGCCGGATTAATACAGAAATGGTTAGCTGGTAGTTTGCTAGGAACCGGATGCCGACTGGGAAGGGCGAGTGAGGGTGGACGGTGACATGGACAGTGAGGCGGTGTCTCATGGCTGGTGATATCAACCGGATTCGGACGACTATCAACCTGTTTGTGTGAGAAATCAACCGCTGGAAAAGGAAAATCACCCGGCGGTGGCAAAAATCACCCGGATTGAGGTGGGAATCAACCGTTGGGCAGGAGGAATCGACCGGTTTACGGGAGAAATCACCCGGTAGATGGCAAGAATCACCCGGATCGAGGTGGGTATCAACCGTTGGGCAAGAAGAATCAACCGGTTTACGGGAGGAATCAACCGCTAGGCGGCAAGAATCACCCGGGTCAAGGTGGAAATCAACCGTTGGGCAAGAAGAATCACCCGGATTGGGGTGGGAATCAACCGCTGGGCAAGAAGAATCAACCGGTTTACGGGAGGAATCAACCGTTGGGTAGGCAGAATCACCCGAATTGAGGTGGGAATCAACCGCTGGACAAGAAGAATCAACCGGTTTACGGGAGGAATCAACTGGTCGGTGACAAGAATCACCCGGATTGAGGTGATATCAACCGTTGGGCAAGAAGAATCAACCGGTTGACGACAAGTATCAACCGATTTCAGGAAGTATCAATCGGTCGGCAGCAAGTACCAACCGCACAGCGGCGGCTGGCAACTCGATCAAGGCAAACATCAACCCGTCAATTGGGAATATCAATCCATCCTCAAAATAATCACCCTATCGGCGGAAGAAATCTCCCGCCAGAGCGGACACATTCTTGTCAGCTGTAATGGTAAACTCTGCGTCACGAAAGCAGCAATTTTTCTTTAAAATAATCCCGTCCACTGCCAGCAACGGTCTGGCCGGCAGCACAAAAATTAACCGGGCATAAGAATCATGACAGATACAGCGCAAAGGGGGAGCAAAAGATGACTGAACAAACGTTTGATCAATATTCAGGTGAGCGATGGGTGACGGCGGTGCAGGTGGCGACTGTCTGGACTTCAGCCGTATCCCCGCGTGAGGTTGACCGCCCCGGTATTACCAACCCGACCGATATTGACCAGTGGCTAGCTTGCCTGACGTACGAGACGAGGCTTGCCCTGTCAGAAGAAAACCGGGTGCAGTCGCAGTTATTGTACGGTGAGCCTGTTGTCGTCACCGAGACGGATGTCGAGTGGGCACATGTGGTCATTCCGACACAAAGTTCTATCAAAGATGAGCGCGGCTATCCGGGTTGGGTGCCATTGGCGCAACTGAAGCGCGTCGGCTCGTCGTATTGGGAGCGCACTTTTTCCGCCGCTGTAACGGATAAAACTTTGTGGCTGGAAAATGAATCCGGGGAAAAAATGATGAAGCTCAGTTATATGACGATACTGCCTGTAATAAATGAAACAGAGGACCGTGTCCGTGTCGCCGCGCCACACGGGGACCGCTTTTTGCCGAAGGAGGGTGTCGAGCTGTTTCGTTCCAAGCATGGTCTGGAGAAGCAGCCGGGGACACAGCTAATCACAGACGGCGAGCGGCATCTCGGCCTATCCTATTTTTGGGGCGGCATGAGTGCGTTCGGCTATGACTGCTCCGGTTTCACGTATGCGATGCATAAAGCGAACGGCTACCTCATCCCACGCGATGCCAGTGACCAGGTGCAGGCGGGGGAAGTGGTCCCAGCTGGTGAGCTTCAGCCAGGTGATTTACTATTTTTTGCCTATGAAGAGGGAAAAGGGAAGGTGCACCATGTCGGTTTTTATTGTGGTGACGGCAAAATGCTGCACTCCCCGCAGGCCGGAAAAGGCATTGAAGTGATTCCACTTGCCGGGACGAAATATGAGAAAGAACTATGTGCCACCAGACGCTACTGGCAGGAGACGGAGGGGCGATCATCATGAACGATGCGGTTTTACAAATCAACAACCTGTATAAGCAATTTTCCATGGGCAAAGGCAGTGTGCTAAAGGCGGTCAATGACGTTACGTTTCAAGTCCATAAAGGGGAAACATTCGGGCTTGTTGGGGAGTCGGGCTGCGGAAAAACAACCATCGGCCGGACGATCATGGGCCTGTATAATAAAACCTCAGGCGATGTCATCTATAACGGACAGGAAGTGCATGAACTGGATGATAAGGAAAAATTTCAGTTCCACCGGACGATGCAAATGATTTTCCAGGATCCATACGCATCTCTGAATCCGCGCTCGACCGTTAAGGAAATTATCGCTGAGCCGATGGAAGTCCACGGCATGTATTCATCAAAAGAGGAGCAGCTTGACCGGGTCATCGAGCTTTTGGAGGAAGTTGGGCTAAACCGCGGCCACGCCGAGCGCTACCCGCATGAATTCAGCGGCGGACAGCGGCAGCGGATTGGCATTGCCCGTGCCCTGGCTTTGGACCCGGACTTCATTATCGCTGATGAACCGATTTCCGCTCTGGATGTATCCGTCCAGGCACAAGTTGTCAATCTATTGAAAAAGCTGCAGGAAGAAAAAGGGCTAACTTTCCTGTTCATCGCCCACGACTTATCTATGGTCAGGCAAATCTCCGACCGAATTGGCGTCATGTATTTAGGGAACATGGTCGAGCTGACCTCGAGCGATTCCCTTTATGTAAACCCGCTGCACCCGTACACCCAGGCACTATTGTCCGCCATCCCGATTCCTGATCCGGACATCGAGGACGGCCGAGAGCGGATCATCCTGGACGGGGAACTCCCAAGCCCGGTCAATCCGCCGAGCGGCTGCGTATTCCGGACACGCTGCCCGTATGCCATGGATATCTGCGCGGAACAAAAGCCGGCATGGAAAGAAGTTGAACAAGATCATTATGTCGCCTGTCATTTACATGATCCAGCAGTTATCGAAAACAGCCAGTCCCCAGTCATCAACATGCGGACAAGGTCATAAAAGATGTGCTGCCCAATTGGTGTGGATTTTTTCGCGGGGTGGGTGGCGGACAGGTCAGATATTTTGCCAGACAAAAAACGCTCGGGCAACAAGCTCCGGGCGTTTTTAGCGTTGTTTTATTTAACAAACGACAACTGGTTGATGCTTGTCCCCGTCCGGTCGATACTCGGCCCAAACTGGTTGATACTTGTCCCCGTCCGGTCGATACTCGGCCCAAACTGGTTGATACTTGTCCCCGTCCGGTCGATACTCTGCCCAAACTGGTTGATACTTGCCCCAGTTCGGTCGATACTCGGCCCAAACTGGTTGATACTTGTCCCCGTCCGGTCGATACTCTGCCCAAACTGGTTGATTCTTGCCCCAGACCGGTCGATACTCGGCCCAAACTGGTTGATTCTAGCCCTGGATCGGTCGATATTCGCCCTTAATTGGTTGATTCTTGCCCCAGACCGGTCGATACTCTGCCCAAACTGGTCGATTCTTGCCCTTAATCGGTTGATATCCACCCCAAACCGGTTGATACACCACCCTCAAAATGAAAAAATCCACCATCCACCAGCAGGAACTACTCCCCGCTTTACCGAATCCTTTATTAATCTTTTCATATTTATGGTTCTATTAGTTTCGCAAACTGTATAAATTTAATAGCAGGAATGCTAGAAGATGAAGCTATCCGATCAGACAATCATAATTCCTTAGCGAGGGAGGCAGTTCATGAAGAAAAAACCAATCGTTCCGAAAGCCTTGAAGAAAAAGAAGTCGAAGAAAAGTCAGTCGAAAAGTGAAAAGCTGCAGCTGCTTCAGAAAAATAAACAGCCGCTATCGCTCGGCAAGTTAGCTTTACCATGGAAAACGCCGGCCGTCGTGTTCCTGGTGAGCTTGTTGACCATCATTTTAATCGTTCCGTCCGCTGTGGTTGTCCCATTCATGTCTGATAACAGCAGTAAAGGGGAGGCGGTGGAAAAGGCTGCAGCTGATACGAAGATTGCGATGGGGGAGTCGCCATTTTCGGTGGAGGTGGCGCGGGCGAGCACGGATAAGGTGGAAAATGTTCCGCTGGAGACGTATGTTTCCCGTGTCGTGGCATCCGAAGCCCCGGCGGAATTTGAAATGGAAGCATTAAAGGCGCAGGCCCTGGCCGCCCGAACATATATCGTTAACCAACTGCTTCATCAGGAGAATAAGGACGCGCCGGATGTGACCGACACGACTGGTGACCAAGTTTATCATAATGAAGAGGAACTGCGGGAAACAATGGGAAGTGACTATAATAAAGAAATGAACAAGATTAAAAAGGCTGTCAAAGCAACGAAAGGCGAAATTTTGACATATGAGAACACGCCGATCACGCCAGCTTATTTTTCCACGAGCAATGGCTACACCGAGGATTCTGAGGACTACTGGAAGAATAAGGTTCCATATTTGCGCAGTGTGAAAAGCCCTTGGGATAAAAACACACCTAAATTTATGGATCAGCAAATATTTGCCCTGCAGGAAGTGGAAAAGAAACTGGGAACCGACCTGCCAAGCATTGAACAGCTCTCGATGGAAATTGCCCGGACGGACAGCAACCGTGTCAGTAAGCTGACCATTGGCAGCGATACGTATTCGGGCAGGGAAGTGCGCGAGGCGCTCGAGCTCCGTTCTAGTGATTTTTCCATTGAGAAAAAGAATAACCATCTTATTTTCACAACGAAAGGATTCGGGCACGGCATCGGCATGAGCCAATACGGTGCAAACGGCATGGCCAAAGAAGGCAAATCATATGAAAAAATTGTCAAACATTACTATCAAGGTGTCAAAATCAGCACCGTCAATGACGCCGTACCAACCCTTGTATCCAAATAAGAGCGGGAAGCGAGGTTCGCCGCCCCAGCGGGTCATGGGGTTCCTCGCCCACCTTGTCCCGGAACTGCGGCTGCACGGTTTTCGTCCCACGAAACGCGTCTGCAAGGATTCCGGGAATTTTCACCCTGGAACGTGAACAGCTGCCGCGCCGATAACGCGTATTGCCTCATGCAAAATCAATACTTTCAAAGGGTACAGCCACGTCTGAAACCCTTACGTTTCCCTGTTTGAGCAGAAAAATGCATCAAACAGGGATTTTTTTATGAATAAAATGTATAGTTTTTGATTTTTGTGCTCAGAATGGTTGTTGAGGTGATGAGATATGAAAGAAGAAAACAACGGAACTCCAAAAAACAAATGGAGTCGCATTTTTCGGAAGAAGTGGTTCTTTCCAGCAGTGTATCTGACGATTGCTGCGATGCTTCTGTCACTGGTCGTATGGTACCAGAATATTGGCAATCAGGTGGATGAGGCCCAGGATGAGGAAATCTCAGAAGACTATTCACCAATCGAGCATGATCAGGAAGCAAAGCCCGTCGTTGATCAGCAGGAAGTCATTCAGATGCCTGTTGAAAACAAGGATCAAGCAGAAATCGTAACTAAATACTATGACTATGACGCAGATCAAGAAGAGCAGGAGAATGCCCTTGTCGTCTTCAACAATCGCTACTACCAGAGCAAAGGCATTGACATCGCATCTGCTGATGGAGAAACGTTTGATGTGCAAGCGTCATTAAGTGGTACAGTTACGGAAGTCAAGGAAGACCCACTGCTTGGTAACGTCGTGACACTGACACACGAAAATGATGTGACAACGCATTATGCCAGTCTCGGCGAAGTAGATGTATCTGCTGACGATGAGGTTGAGCAGGGCGATGTCCTTGGAACCGCCGGTGAGAACGTGTTTGGCAAAGACAACGGGACACATCTTCACTTTGAAATCAGAAAAGATGGGCAAGATGTTAATCCGGAAGAATTTTTCAACCAGCCGGTAAGTGCGCTTGACGAAGCATTGGCTGAAGAAGAAAAATCCGAAGACAACAGCTCGGAATCTGACGAAAATGCCGAAGAAGGCGAATCGGATGCCAGCAAGGAAGAAAACAGTGAATCCGAAGACCAAGTTTCTGATAAAAAGGATGAATCGGGCGAATCCGAAGACCCTACATCAGATGATAAGAGCGAATCGGATGGATCCAAAGACTCGGAATCTGATGAAAAGAGCCAATCAGATAAATCCGAAGACCCAGCATCTGAAGAAAAGAGCGAATCCGACGAATCGGATGCGTCAGCCGGTGACAAATCGACTGAGGATGCGAACAACAACGATAGCAAAGAATCATCAGATAGCGAAACAAACAACGAATAACGCAAGCAACCAACAGCCCTAGCCTCCCCCGCTAGGGCTGTTTTTATGCCAGGGCGCGGGACAGGCTTTTTGTCCCAGCCCCCTCTGCGGTGCTGTGTCTGGCTAAAGTCCAGTTTTCCAATCCGCCCCAGCCCGACCTGTCAAAAGCGGGCAGCTCGTCCGTCCGGATTCGCTCTTATCCATAGCTTATCAAAGCACGAGCGCTCCGTCCAATTCGCTTGTAATTAATGATGTGCAGCACTCTCGCCTTCCCTTCCATGACGCCTCTGGAATTGACGACTCCTTCATGCACGCTGGCTATTTTTTCTGCGGCAGCCCAGAAAATAATTTAAAAATTTACTCCGATCTATTACATTTTTCTGAATAATGTGGTACTATTAGTGTACGCAGTCGATTTTGCACGAAGATGGTTGAATGTTGTCAGTCAGTTCATTCAACCAATCCGTTCACACCACTTTTTCATGGAGAAAGGGGGGCAATGTCCATGCACTATCCAGGGGCGGGTGCCATGAATAACGTAATTCCGAGTATAGCAGCCAGTAACCAGATGACCCTTGAGCAAGTGATGTTGGCGCTGCGGCAAGACCATGACGAAAGGACTGCACAGCAGCTGACAAGGAAATATTGCCTTCAGACCACTTCGGATGAAATAAAGAAAAAAGGCATGGAATTTTTATACATGAACGGGTACTATCACGATTTGCAGCAGCTAATCGGGATCAACAACAATTCTGAGTATCTGTCGAACCGGAATTGGGCATCTGTCTATCAGTTGGCACTCGACCGGAAACAGGAGAAGTATTCGCCTGAAGAAATCCTTCGCCGTGCAAACGGACTGCAGACTGATGAGCCCGAGCTGAAGGCGTTGCTTGAGTTCATCAAAATCACCATTCATTACGGTAGAAATAGGTATGGCGAGTTTGGGAATTTTTTGGAAAGGCAGCAAAAACTATTTGACAAAATAGAGGACAGATTCCTTCTATCCTTTTTTCACGTCCGGTTAAACCAAAACCTTTTCGTGTATTACCTTGTCCGCAATGAAGTGATTATTGCCAGGAAATATGCATTTCAGGCTTTGAATCAAGTGACCAACCCGATGACAAAAATAAGCCTGCATGTCAATTTGGGATTATCGTATGTTTATGAAACGTACGAACAGGGTATGTACCATTTGCGTAAGGCACTTGAAATTGCCCAAGCGGAAAATATGAGCTCGCTGGTTGAATTAATTGAACAGCGGAATATTCCTTTTCTGTCGGCGCACTTTGGCAGGGTTGATGGCATCACAACAACAGACAAAAGCGAACAAGCCCACATTGCGATAGCCAAGGGGAACTACGCCAAAGCAGAGGCGATTTTAAGTGACATTGATATGAACAGCCCGTTCAGACTGTACTACCTGGGGATGGCGAAGCAGAGTAAAGACATCCTTCTTCAGTCGTACAGCTACTTCATCGAAAAACGAAGCGATTACTTCTTCAGCAGATTGCCACTCAACGCGCTTCAAAAACTGGGCTGATACCAACCACCATGAATCGGGATAAAGACAGAAACCCACACATAACGTTTTCCATTACAACAAAATAAGGCGCGGCTTTCATGTTAAATTGGGATGAAAGGGGACATTTATGATGAAAAAATTACTTATAACTTTAGGTGTTATGGCAACTTTACTTTTCAGCATTTCAGGATTTAATGCAACGGATATGGCAGCCCTGCCTAGTATCGAACCAATGGTTGATCCGGGACTGGGTGATCTGGACTAACATCAGCCTGCTCCAGCCAATGTTCCAGCAAGAACCCCAACAGAAGATGAAGGATGCAGGATGGATTATTTTCGTGTACGAGCCCGCCGCCTTATTTTTTTTTGCCCATTGATGGAAAATTATTACAGTATTACAAGTGCCGGCAATGTCCGCTAAAACCGCAAAAATACTGCATGTCCGTGACTTCAAAAGACGGAATTTAATCATAATCCCCGCCCAAACGTAATAAAATGGTACAAATCAAGATTCAGAAAAGTCTGAGGTGAGAGCTTGTGTAGCTTTCCTTCCAACAACTATACTTTTGTACCTAATACATACCAACTTCATAGTAAGCTTCCTTTCCTATTCTGATTAATTGTGAAATCACAGCCACAGCTGCACACAGTACCCATTGCCAGAAGATGAGTGAAGCGTGACAATGTATCACCTTGTCTCAACCCACACCTCGGAAATATCCAACTTAGGGAGGCGAACGGTGTGCACGATTACATCAAAGAAAGGACTATCAAGATAGGGAGATATGTCGTGGAGACGAGGAAAACCGTCCGATTGATAGCAAAAGAATTCGGAGTTTCCAAAAGCACAGTCCACAAAGATTTAACGGAACGGCTGCCGGAAATCAGTCCGGAGCTATACAACCAAGTCAAAAACGTACTCAACTACAACAAATCCATACGCCATCTCCGCGGAGGCGAAGCAACCCGGAATAAATACAGGGATGACGAAGAAGAAGCGGAAGAAGCAGCCGCCAAACCAGTGGGATGATCGGTCACTTCCTTGTCTAAACATGTCCGAAAGAAGAATCTCCATTATTAAAAATGCGAGTTCAAAAAGGGGGTTGAAAAGGGCCGGTCGGCTAAGGTCGTCACGTCTTGTCGGGGGCCTGCATTAGTACATCCTGTGCGTCGAACGTTCCAGGCGGCACAACAGCCGAGTGGTAGATTTCCATAGGATTTGATGACCCCGACAGTTCGCGATTGATTGTGTCGGTATTTAGTCGAAGGGTCCCCTGTCGTAGTGTCATTTTTTACCGGACTTTTTGAACAACCTCTTAAAGGAGGTGGTGCAACACCCGAGATTAGCGACCAAAGAGCTGCATTTCACTCCTGAAAAATTAGCGGTAGCAAAAACTCAGCCTTATGGAGGCTGGGTTTTTGCGTGTGGGTGCAGTGTTGGCGGGTATGGCATAAGGTAGCCCGGGACTGTTGGAGTCGGGTATCAATGGTTCAGGAGCGGTATCAACCGATCGGGAGTGAGAATCGACCAATCGGCGGCGCAGGTGAGAATCGACCGATTGCAAGTAGGAATCAACCGTTTCCGGGTAAGAATCAACCGAAAAGGTGGGAGAATCACCCGTTGTGATCGAGGAATCGACCGTTCAGGATAAGAATCAACCGATTTCGGGCAAGAATCGACCGTCCAGGATGAGAATCAACCGTTTCCAGGCAAGAATCGACCGTTCAGGATAAGAATCAACCATTTCCGGGTAAGAATTGACTAAACAAGCGGGCATATTAACCGGTCGGAGGTAAGAATTAACCGGATCACCGTAAGAATCACAACCGTTTAAGGTCAGTTATCAATCGGTATGGTATGGTAGGCGGTCCACTTTCCTCCATTAGTGAGAAAAGTCGGTTGGACCGCTCCGTACATCAACCTTTTACGCGAGGACACCCCCCGTTGGTTTAACATATCATCACAAGCACTTCAGTTAGTCCAGGCTCAGTTTTGCAAAATGATGCTGAAAATTGACCGGAACCTTGGAATTTTGAGGAAAACTTTGGATAGATGGTGAATAATATATCCTACCACGATTATTTCCAGATTTTCGGAGGTTCATCGAATTAAGAAAGTTGTAGGCCATTCGCGGCGAGTCAATCTGCAGCAGGTTGCGGCATTCCTTGTTTGTGATGGTCTGCTGATGAAGGAGAAAATGGTCCAGAATGGTACGTTCATGGGCTTTCGGATTAATAGACGAGCATTTCGGGCATTTCCAGTTTTTGTTTAGACGTTGTATCGGGGCATAACCGCATTGTTGGCATGGGGTGCCTTTGATCAAATGACGGTCGCTGACGCCGTGCTTTGCTAACACGTCTGTCCATAAGGGGATATCCTTAGCTTTTAGAGTGTGGCACAATTTTTTCAGCTGTGCGTTTGTCAGTATATTGTCCGGATGGTTGTTACTCAGCCGAGTCAGGTGCTGGTGCAGGCTTTCGCGGTGAATGATTTGGTTGTACACGTCCGGATCTTCCCTGACATTTTCAATGATTGTTGACGGATAGGCAATGACAACAAGCCCCACAATGGGGATATTGAAAATTCCATGCATCGCCAGCCATTCCCGCAGCTGCGTTTTTTGCGCCTCCGCTTGCAGGATTGGGTCCTTGTGGGATATGATCTTTCCGTCAATTTCTTGTATCATCTGTTTTAACTTGGAATCATACTTGAGGGTTCCTTGCTGATTTTTAATTTCAAGAATGTAAATCAAACGTCGTGTCAGGATTAGTGTATCAATTTGGAAGTGAAATGGGGGATTTTCCAGCCGGATGCCTTGAAAAACGTAGAAACCTTTTTGCGGGAAGGTGGAAAGCTTATAGTCAACATTCCGTTCGCCATCGTAACCGGCCTTTTCCCGTTTGTATTCTGAAACGATGGCCTCATGATGACGGTAATTCGCTAAAAGCTGCCTGAACAGTGCCTCATAGGCAAGCAGAGCATGGGGCTTACTTCTCGGTTTTGCAACGGTTGGGCTCAAATGTGAATCACTCCTATTATAAAAATTTCTTGTGCTCAAATTAACTATTCGACACTTTCATACAAATTCCTGCTGGTGAAAGCAAATAATTAAAAAGTTTTTTCGTGTCGGCGGGGGAAACGTAGAGATAGCCTGGTATCGAGGTGTGGATCCCGAATGGTGCACGGATTTTGGAGGTGGATATCGACTGAACAGGTCCAAGAATGACCCCATCGGAAGAGAAATCGACCGTTTTCGGTGAGGAATCAACCGGTCTGGTGCAAGAATCGACCGTTCGGAGCCAAGAATCGACCCGTCGGAAGAGAAATCGACCGTTTTCGGTGAAGAATCAACCGGTCTGGCGCAAGAATCGACCGTTCGGAGCCAAGAATCGACCCGTCGGAAGAGAAATCGACCGTTTTCGGTGAAGAATCAACCGGTCTGGCGCAAATATCAACCGTTCGGAGCCAAGAATCGACCCGTCGGAAGAGAAATCAACCGTTTTCGGTGAAGAATCAACCGTTATGTCGCAAATATCGACCGGTCGGGGGCAAGAATCACCCCGTTGGAAGAGAAATCGACCGTTTTCGGTGAGGAATCAACCGGAATGGAGTAGATATCAACCGTTCGGAGCCAAGAATCGACCCGTCGGAAGAGAAATCAACCGTTTTCGGTGAAGAATCAACCGGTCTGGCGCAAATATCAACCGTTCGGAGCCAAGAATCAACCCGTCGGAAGAGAAATCGACCGTTTTCGGTGAAGAATCAACCGGTCTGGCGCAAGAATCAACCGTTCGGAGCCAAGAATCAACCCGTTGGAATAGAAATCAACCGTTTTCGGTGAAGAATCAACCGGTCTGGCGCAGGAATCGACCGTTCGGAGCCAAGAATCAACCCGTTGGAATAGAAATCAACCGTTTTCGTGGAAGAATCGACCGGCCAGGTGCAAGAATCGACCGTTCGGAGCCAAGAATCAACCCGTTGGAAGAGAAATCGACCGTTTTCGGTGAAGAATCAACCGGTATGGCGCAAGAATCAACCGTTCGGAGCCAAGAATCAACCTGTCGTAAGAGAAATCGATCGTTTTCGGAGGAATCAACCGGAATAGTGCAGGAATCGACCGGCCAGGACCAAGAATCATCCCGTTGGAAGAGAAATCGACCGTTTTCGGTGAAGAATCAACCGTTATGTCGCAAATATCGACCGGTCGGGGGCAAGAATCACCCCGTTGGAAGAGAAATCGACCGTTTTCGGTGAGGAATCAACCGGAATGGCGTAGATATCAACCGTTCGGAGCCAAGAATCACCCCGTTGGAAGAGAAATCGACCGGTTTCGGTGAAGAATCAACCAGTCGGGCCAAAGAATCAACCGGCGGACCGCAATAATCAACCGGTCAGGCCCAAGAATCAACCTGTCGGAAGAGAAATCAACTGATCACAGGCAGTCATCAACCGGCCAGAGAATTCACATCAACCGGTCCCCCTCAATCATCACCCAACCCACCCAGACTGAACATCCACCCAATCACCAACGTCAGATTCAGCCCTTGCCGAACAACCCACCACCCGTGGCACCCAGTCCCCATACTCTCTCCCGTACATGCATTTTTCCCCAACATTTTTTGCGAAATTTGCAGTTATATGGTGCGTTTTGTGGTAAAATATATTATTAGTAGGAAAATGTGCTTTTACGGATGCGAGAAAGTATGAGAGCAGGGAGGCTTTAATGCATGTTTGCAAGGGATATTGGGATTGACCTTGGAACCGCCAATGTGTTGATCCATGTGAAAGGTAAAGGAATTGTTCTGAATGAGCCATCCGTCGTGGCGATGGACCGCAACACCGGCCGTGTGCTGGAAGTTGGGGAAGCGGCGCGACGCATGGTCGGGCGTACTCCTGGAAATATTGACGCGATTCGCCCGTTGAAAGATGGCGTGATTGCTGATTTTGATGTGACCGAAGCGATGCTGAAGTATTTTATAGATAAAATAAATGTCAAGGGGTTTTTGTCCAAGCCGAAAATGCTGATTTGCTGCCCGACGAATATTACGAAGGTGGAGCAGAAGGCCATCAAGGAAGCGGCGGAGAAGTCCGGCGGTAAAAAGGTTTACCTGGAGGAAGAGCCAAAAGTGGCGGCGGTTGGCTCCGGGATGGAAATTTACCAGCCGAGCGGCAACATGATTGTCGATATTGGCGGTGGCACGACAGATGTCGCTGTATTGTCGATGGGAAATATTGTTACGGCTGAATCGGTTAAAATGGCCGGCGATAAATTTGATGTCGAAATTTTGCAGTACATCAAGAAGAAATATAAATTGCTGATCGGCGAGCGGACAGCGGAAGATATCAAAATAAACGTCGCGACCGTTTTCAAAGACTCACGCCACGAGGAAATGGAAATCCGCGGCCGGGATATGGTCAGCGGGCTGCCGCGCACGATTACGGTTGAATCGGCGGAAATTGAGGAAGCCTTGCGTGAATCAGTTTCCCTCATTATACATGGCGCAAAACAAGTGCTGGAACGGACACCACCGGAACTGTCCGCAGATATCATCGACCGCGGGGTAACGCTAACCGGCGGGGGTGCGCTCGTGCACGGAATCGACCGGCTCCTTGCTGAGGAGTTAAAAGTGCCTGTATTCCTGGCAGAAGAACCGATGAATTGCGTTGCCAAAGGTACTGGCATCATGCTGGAAAACATCGATAAAGTCGAACGGAAAAAGATTGTGTAATACACTATTTCCGTGCTGTAACATTCGTCGATGCCTGGTCGAATTATAATGACAGTGAGCACCTGACAAAAATTTTTTGCAGGGGCGCCTGACGCCAGACGGTATCCGCGTTGGCTCAGGCGCAAAGCTTGGCTCGGTGGCTATCGATTTAAGACCAGGCGCCCTGAAGAAAACCGGACGTGCACTGGATGTTGCGCTCACTGGCAAAAATTATCTGTTCCAAATCCAGGTGACCGCGGGTAACGGCACGGAAACCCGTTATACACGCGACGGGTCATTTTATCTGAGTTCCATGAATAATAATGAGGATGTCATGCCGACGACAAAGGACGGCCATCCGGTACTCGGCAAAAATGGCCCGATGGTGTTTGCGGACGGATTTGACAGCATCTCCAACCAGCCAAACGGACATGACTTCTACGCAGTGGTCTTATGAACGATTTCAATGTCCGATCAGATACAGGGCCTAGTCAACCAGCTGAGGTAATGGGGAAACCAGCTGGAGCGGTTGGATAGCCGAGTGGAGCGGGCGCGGTCCACTCGGCTGTAATACGAGCTGCACCGACAGCAGCGTGCAACAAACGGAGTAAGGAGAAACAAGCCATGCCAACAGATCAAAGAGAGCAAGCGGAGGAACAACGGCATACAAACGGTGGAGAGCAACCCGCTGTAAAGGAAAAAGAAACGCAGCAGGATGCCGAGTCTGCTGAGGAAGCGAGCGGGCAGCGCTATGCTGAGACCTCCGATGGGGAAACGGAAGAGCACCAGCATGAAACTGGGCCACAGCGTGCGGGAATTTCTGATGATCAAGCGGAAGAGCGTTTACATGCCGCGACTGCAATTGAAGATCCACAGCGCGACGAGGATTTCGATGAACAAGCTGGAGGGAACGATGCTGGGACACCGAATATGCCTGATGCTGAGGTGAATCGTGCCGGCATTTCCGATGAAACATTCGGGGAGCAGGACGAAAATCTCTGGGAGCGGCATGAGCAGGAGGTCGTGGAAGTAGCGGCTGGCCAGCAGGAAGAAAATCCCACTGGGCCGGAAGCGGCAGCCACCGCGGTACAAACACGAACAGAACGGCGGAAAGAAAAAGGTTCATCCAAGCAGCGCCAAGGAGAGCAGGAAGAAGCCGCTGCAGAAGCACAAACACAAACAAAGCCCCTGGAAGAAACCGCTCCGGACGAGCAAAAACGGAAACAGCAGCAGGAAACCGGGGACGCAGCCGATAAAGTGACCCGGAAACAACAGAAAAAAGAACAAAAGAAAAAACAAAAGGAAGAAAAGCGCCGCAATAAAAAACCGCGCCGCCGCATTTTCCCAATATGGTTGCGCATTATCGTCGTACTCGCACTGTCCGCCGCCGCACTCGCTTCCGGACTAATGATCGGCTACGGCGTCGTTGGAAACGGCAACCCCACCGACGCACTCGAATGGGAAACATGGCAACACATCATCGATATCGTGATAAAACAAGGATAAGCATGCCCCCGGATATAGGGCAGCTTATTTTTTTGATTGGGTACGGTGATGGGCGGTTAGTTCAATTGGTAAGGGCTCCTAGATTGGTGACAGGCCGGAGGGAGATATTGTCTCGTTTATAGGGGTATCAACCGGTTTGGGGTGAGAATCGACCGTTGGGTGCGGAAATCAACCGGAATGGGGAGAGAATCGCCCGTTCGTGTGCGAGAATCAACTGGTTTTGGGTGAGAATCGACCGTTGTGTGCGAGAATCAACTGGTTTTGGGTGAGAATCGACCGTTCGTGTGCGAGAATCAACCGGTTTGGGATGAGAATCGCCCGTTTGGTGCGAGAATCAACCGGAATGGGGTGAGAATCGACCGTTGGGTGCGGAAATCAACCGGAATGGGGAGAGAATCGACCGTTTGCGTGCGAGAATCAACCGGAATGGGGTGAGAATCGCCCGTTTGGGTGCGGAAATCAACCGGAATGGGGAGAGAATCGCCCGTTCGTGTGCGAGAATCAACCGGAATGGGGTGAGAATCGACCGTTGGGTGCGGAAATCAACCGAATTGGGAAGAGAATCGACCGTTGGGTGCGGAAATCAACCGGAATGGGGAGAGAATCGCCCATTCGTGTGCGAGAATCAACCGGAATGGGGAGAGAATCGCCCGTTCGGGTGCGGAAATCAACCGGAATGGGGTAGGAATCGACCGTTTGCGTGCGAGAATCAACCGGAGTGGGGAGAGAATCGCCCGTTCGTGTGCGAGAATCAACCGGAATGGGAAGGTAATCGCCCGTTTGGGTGCGGAAATCAACCGGTTTTGGGAGAGAATCGCCCGTTCGTGTGTGAAAATCAACCGGTCCTCTCAAACATCCGCTCGTTGTGAACAATCAAAGATGTCGTGGACATTTATCGACCGGTCGTCAGCAGATATCAACACTGCCACCTCGTGCCTTAGCCCGTTCGCAGGAAATATCGCCTCATCTCCAACAAACATCCGCCCGTCGCTACCTAACGTCGGCCTCGAACACACATCGGAACTAATCCTTTTCCACTCCCCCTTGCACGTCAGGAAAATGCCCGCCACCGCACGCATCTTTTTCTATTTTTTGCTATAATGGACGCAGCATACATACGATAAGGAGAGATTCGGATGGATATTCAACAGATTAAGGAAACGATTCCGCACCGTTATCCATTTTTGCTTGTTGACAAAGTGACAGAAATCGAGGAAGGCGAGCGGGTTACTGCGGTGAAAAATGTGACGGCCAATGAGCCTTTTTTTCAGGGTCATTTCCCGGATTATCCAGTGATGCCGGGCGTTCTGATTGTGGAGGCGCTGGCGCAGACGGGGGCAATTGGCGTTCTTGGGATTGAGGAAAACAAAGGGAAAATCGGCTTTTTGGCCGGGCTGGACAAATGCCGTTTCAAGCGCCAGGTTAAACCGGGGGAACAGCTACAGTTGGAAGTGGAAATTGTTCGGATTAAAGGCCCAGTTGGCAAAGGAAAAGGCGTGGCTACCGTTGATGGTGAGGTGGCTTGTGAAGCGGAAATAACATTTGCAATTCAGTGAGGCACCGTAAGATAAACGAAGCCTCTACAATCTACAAACCATATAGAAATTGCGGTGAGGCGAAGCAGCATGCGGACAGAACCGCTGGCGATGAGGCATTTCGCCAATTTAGTACAAACACTGCAGATGAAATTCTCCACATTATAGTGGAGAATTTTTTGGCAGAAGTTACATGCCAAAAATTGACGAAATCAAAAACTGGCGACAATAATAAACATATTTCAACATTTTTCCGCACGCATCCCACCATTTTTCGAAAAAATAAGTATCAGTTCCCAGCAAAATGGTAAAGCTATTGGCGATACCGAACAACAAAGGAGGGAAACTGTTATGCAAAAAAAGTGGCTTTTTAAAATTGGTGCGCCGATTCTGGCTCTTTCATTGGTAGCTGCGTGCGGAAATGACAACCAGGACGATCCAGCTAATGATGGCGAAGATGAAGCACCATTGAATCAAGAGGAAGAAAATCCTGATATGAACGGAAATAATCAGGACGATCCGCAGCTTGACAACAATGACGAAAATGGCACCAATCAGGACGGCACTGATACAAACCAGGATGGTGCTGAGAACAATCAAGACGGCACCGGTACAAACCAGGATGGTGCTGAGAACAATCAAGATGGCACCGGTAACAATCAGGACGAGAACAACGGTATGAACAACGACGAAAACAATTTTAACAATGACCGTACCAACAATAACGACACGAACGATGACGAAGATAACAACCAGTAATATCGTTCGCTGATTGAATCAAAAATCCCCTGATTAAAAGGGGATTTTTTAGCATCCGATGGCAGGTGGATGATGATAGGCGAACCAAAAACGTACCATTCCGGATAAAGTTTACCTATTAGACTGACCAGTCAACCACGAGTGTCGGATGAGGCGGGGATGGCACATATGATTGCTCCAGTATTTCGATCAAGTGCCGGGTTGATACCTGCCGCACACCGGTTGATAATCGCCCCTAACCGGTTGATACCTGCCGCATATCGGTTGATATTTGCCCCTAACCGGTTGATACCTGCCGCACACCGGTTGATAATCGCCCCTACCCGGTTGATACCTGCCGCAAACCGGTTGATAATCGCCGCAAACCGGTTGATACCTGCAGCATATCGGTTGATAATCGCCGCACACCGGTTGATACCTGCAGCATATCGGTTGATAATCGCCGCAAACCGGTTGATACCTGCAGCATATCGGTTGATATTCACCCCTAACCGGTTGATACCTGCCGCACACCGGTTGATAATTCCCCTAACCGGTTGATACTTGCCGCACACCGGTTGATAATCGCCCCTAACCGGTTGATACCTGCCGCATACCGGTCGATATTTCCCATAATCGGTTGATACTTGCCGCACACCGGTTGATATTTCCCCTAACCGGTTGATACCCACCGCTCCGCTGCCAATCCGAATTCCCACCAACCCATCTGAACTACTATTTCCCGAAATTATTGGAAAAATGTTTCTAATATAAATAGATTATCGAGGGCAATCGTAGTACAATAGTCTTAGTTTAATTTTTTAATTCACATACTAATACATTGGCCGGAGGGGACGATATGGAGGGACATTATGCATCACCGATTTATATGATTTCGCAGCAAACGAAGGCGATTTTAACAAAGGATTCGGCGTATTACCGCTCACTTATTTTGGAAACGGGGCGCAAAAAACATTCGGTGTACCGTCCGGAGCAGATTATTGATCATTCGTGTGTGTTGTATGGCTCGACGCTTGAGGGCAGGCGGAAGTCCGTGCGTAAGATGCTGAATGTGAACAGCAAGGTACCGGTGCCGGTTATTCCGGAAAAAGGGGTGTATATGCTGCCGACATCTTCGTCGAAAAAGAAGGATAATGTCTGGCTGTCTTACTACCATATTAAAGCGGTAGAGCAGCGTGATGACCGGACGTATGTGACCTTTTATGATGGAACCGGCTTGTATGTAAATGCTTCCTTACAGTCGTTTGATCAGCAGGATAAGCGGACGAGTCAGATTATCGCCAAGATGAATCGCTCGTTCTTTTTCGGGGATAATGCCTTTCCATGGAATCCGTATTGAAATGGTCTCCTAGCTACGCAGTGGGAATATACTACGACGCACAAGACGTGCTAGTGCAGGCGCCCGCGAGTGTCGCCGCGAACGCAGCCTTCCATCCCGCAGGATTCTTAATGTTCCCGCTGCTGATAGAGGATGAATAACTGCATGCCACGGATTCCAGGTAATTAGCAGCCAGCCTGCGTGACCCCCCAAAAAATATCTCCTCACAGGCAAAATGTTTTTTCTTGAATTGATCTCTTAAAAGCAGTAAAATGGGAAACTGACTGACTGGTTAGTATAGAACGGAACGGAACCTCTTGAGGGTCTGCTCGCAACGATTGAGCGTCGGCCAAACGCCGCAGCTCGAGCTGCACGGTACTGCCCGAGCGCCGGCCACAGCCCGAGCCAAACAGCATCGCCTGAGCACCCGGCCATGCGTTCCAGCCCGGGCATCCGGCTATATGCCCAGCCGGAGCCAAACTACGTCTTCCGAGCGCCAGGCCAAAATGCCGCCAGCCCGAGCACCAGCCGCCAGCCCGAGCTACATAGCGTCTCCCGAGCGCCAAGCATCCGGCCGCGGCTCAAGTCCGCATTCCCCGGGGAAAGCTGCCCGCACCAGTTCGTCCGTTTCGCTGTCCCCACATTTCAAAAAAGAAACAGGTGTTAGCAATCATGAATCCGAAAAAAATGAATTTAATCGAGGCCGGGATGAAGCTGATTGCGGAGAAAGGCTATTACCGTACGTCCATTGAGGAAATTGCGGCTGAGGCCGGGGTTTCCAAGGGTGCGTTTTATTTGCACTTCCAATCCAAGAAGGACTTTATCCTGACGGCGCTCGATCATTATCACGAGGAGATTAGTAGGCAGGTGGAGGCGGCGAAACAAGAGGACCTCTCTCCACGCGAGCGTCTGGCCCGGCAAATTGAAGTAGTGGCCGGTTATTTGTACGAATATAAAGATTTTCTTACGATGCAGCTGCGCGAAAACATTACAATGGGCACACAGTCGGAGATGGCCATCCGGAAAATGAAGCGGGAGCATTTTTTTTGGCTCCGAGAAAATATAATCGCCATTTACGGAAGCAGCATGTCGCCGTATGTTACGGACCTTATTATTCAGATGGAAGGGCTAATGAACGGCTATTTCAAATGGATGGTTATGGATGATATGCACATTAGTGGGAACCAATTGGGTGCCTATCTCGTACGAAGAATGGACGACGTAGCAGCGGGTATGCGGAGACAGGGGGAGGCGCCGCTGATCAAAGAAGAGGCAATTCCTGCGATGTACCAGGGCGAGCAGGCGATTCAGGATATTTTATTTTCCATGAAATCGACGATCGACTCAGTAAAGCTGCCGGAAGAGAAAACCGAGCAACTCCATGAAGCGATGGCGGTGCTGTTAGAAGAGACTGGCAAGGAACATCCGCAGCCAGTGTTGGTGCAAAGTCTGCTCGTTCATTTTCAGCGCATACCCGAACTGCGAAATGATTGTGAAAAAATAGCTCATCTCATGCATATAGATTTGCTGGAATGAATGAATTTCATAAATACTTTATACGAACTTATAACTGAAAATACACTTAATCATTCGTACTCCACCTTAGAAGATTGGAACGGAAGGCGGACGACTCCTGCGGGATAAGAGGCCTAGATGAGACCCCGCAAGGCGTTAGCCTGAGGAGGCTCATCAGCCGCCCGCGGAAAGCGTCCGCCTGAAGTGGAAATCAAACGCAATAACCAAATAGTTCGTATTTCAAAGGTAGATATTGAATTATGAAATTCACTCGGAATAATAAAACCAAAGAAGAGGAGTCTGAGTCATGCGAAAATTGCTTTTGATTGCAGCGATGCTGGTTTTGACCAGTGTGATTGCTGCATGCAGCGAAAACAATGGAGAATCCAACGATGGAAAGGAAGAACAGGTCGTCCCAGTTGAAACGGCTAAGGCGGCGAAAGATGATATGGTGGTGGAAAAATCACTGTACGGCCGCATGCAGCCAAGCGGGACGACACCGGTAATGGTGCAAAACCCTGGCGAAATTACCGAGCTGAACGTGGCCAATGGTGATACGGTGGAAGAAGATGACCACCTTGCTACTATTCAAACGTCGGCAGGCAATCAGACGATCTATGCATCCACGGCGGGGGAAATCGCCCAATTGAATGCTGAAGAGGGGTCAATGGCTTCTGGGTCTGACCCGCTTATGGTGATTGCCGACTTTGACCCGATGCTGATGACCGCATCCGTAACAGACAGTACACGTGGCCTATTGGAAACAGAGGAGATCTATACCGTCACGATCAATGATAAGGATTATGATGCGGAGCTGACATCCCTGGGTACGATGCCGGATGACACTGGCCTGTATCCGGTGGAAGCAGAAATTGCTCAGGATGAAGGCAAAATTTTAACCGGAATGACGGCTGTAATGAACGTGCCGGAAAAACGCGTGAACGACGCTATTATTGTGCCGACCGAAGCGGTAGTGACCGAAAGCGGTGAAACGTTTGTTTACGTGGTAAAAGATGAAAAAGCAGTAAAAACAAACGTCACCATCAAGGAAACGCAATCTGATGAGACGGCAGTAAAAGGTGATGTTCAAAAAGGAGACCAGGTCGTTGTGAACGGGCTCCTCACATTGTCCGATGGCATGACCGTCGAGGTGTCCGAAGAGGGGGATAACTCTTGAAGCTTGTCAAAACATCCGTCAAGCGCCCCGTCGGTGTCGTGATGATCGTGCTCGCGATTATCGCGCTGGGCGTTGTTTCTGTGCGTAATTTAAATGTTGATTTGCTGCCGAAAGTTGATTTGCCGGTAGCAGTAGTGGCTACTTCCTATGAAGATGCCGCCCCGGAAGAAGTGGAAAAATTAATCAGCGAGCCGATTGAATCATCAGTCAGCTCGGTGGAAGGGATCGAGACGGTCCAGTCCCAATCCCAGGCAGGATCTTCGCTTGTGATGATGATGTTCAGCAGCGGGACCGACCTTGATCAGGCGCTCCTGAACGTACGGGAAAGTGTCGATCAGATTAAAGGACTTTTGCCGGATGGGGCTGCCAACCCAAGCATACTGCGGTTCAATCCGGAGCAGATGCCAATTATGTCGGTCGGTTTGACAGGGGATAAGGCTTCCAAACTGACAGAGGTTGCCAATGACCAGATTGTGCCGTTTTTCGAGCGGCAGAGTGGTGTCGCATCGGTAACCGTGGAAGGTGCCAAAGACCGGGAAATCCAGGTTGTCCTTGACGAATCGAAGCTGCAGCAATACGGTGTGACAGCCCAGGGCATCACTCAGGCGCTCAACAATGCCAACCAATCGGCATCGGTCGGTGTGGTGGAAAAAGGGAATAAAGATCTGCAGCTCCGGGTGACCGGGGAATTTGAATCGGTGGACGATATTAAACAAACGATTGTTCAAACCGAACGGCAAGGAACAGTCCATGTGAGCGACCTTGCCGACGTAAGCGACACGTACAAGGAATCATCCGGCAAAACGCTCGTCAACGGTGAAGAAGGCGTTGTTTTGTCAATCATGAAAAAGACCGACGCCAACACGGTCGAAGTCGCGAACAACATCAACAACAGCATGGATGAAATCGAAAGTGACCTGCCATCAGGTTTTCAGACGAATGTCATTATTGATACATCGGAATATGTGAAGATGTCGATCAATTCCGTTGTACAAAATATCCTGATCGGTGGCCTTATTTCGTTTTTCGTTCTGCTATTGTTTCTGAAAAGCGTTCGAGCAACGATTGTTATCGGTCTGTCGATTCCAATCGCCATCATCTCGACATTTACCCTGATGTACTTTACCGGGGAAACATTGAATGTCCTGACACTTGGTGGGCTTGCGCTCGGCCTCGGAATGATGGTCGACAGCTCGATTGTCATACTCGAGCACATATTCACGTACCGGCAGCGCGGCTATTCGCTTGTTGATTCTGCCATTAAAGGTGCATCCGAACTAGCGCCGGCAGTCATCGCCTCCACGACAACTACATTGGTCGTCTTTCTGCCAATGGTCTTTGTCGAGGGGATTGCGTCCGACATGTTCGCTCCATTGGCGCTGGCCGTGTCATTTTCCCTGATTGCGTCATTGATTGCGGCCGTAACGCTAGTACCGATGCTGTCGTCCAAACTGCTGGCGAAAGCAACCGAAGACAGTGGGCGGCGCTACTGGTTCAACCGCTTTCTGGATAAAGTGAACAATGGCTACCGGGCCGTGCTACGCTGGGTTCTCGGCCACCGGAAAACAACGGTATTTGGAACGATTGCCATCATCGCAGGCAGTCTCGCGCTGATTCCGATGATCGGGGCATCCTTCATGCCATCGTCCGACCAGGGCGAACTCCAGGTGAGTGTGGAAACACAGCCAGGCAGCTCGTTCGAACATACCGAAGCCGTAACGGAGAAAGTCGATAAAAAGCTGGAAAAATACGATGATGTCATGGAAACGAGCTACCTGAATGTCGGTGGTGGCGGTGCCATGGCGATGGGCGCAACCGGCGGATCAGCAACATACATGATGCAGCTCGTTCCGTCATCCGAGCGGGACCGGTCGACCGGTGATATCGTTCAGGACATGAGTGACGACTTGCAAACAGTGGCTGGCGCAGAAATTTCGGTATCCGCTACTGACAGTGCATCTGGAATGGGGAATCCTATCCAAATTAGCCTGAATGGTCCGGAACATGAAGTGCTCCGGCAGCTGGCAGGTGAAGTGGTCAACACCATTTCCGAGGTCGACGGCGTGCATAACGCAACTTCATCCGCTGAAGCCGGCGTTCCGCAAATGCGCATCCAGATTGATGCAGAAAAAGCGGCCCAATACGGATTGACCGAACAGCAGATTATGGGCCAAGTCCGGCTGCACTTTACCGGCCAAGTCGCTTCACAGTATAGAGAAGACGGCGATGAAATGGATGTCACATTGATGTTTCCGGAAGAGGAACGAAGCACCATCAGCGACCTGGAAGATATGAAAATTAACTCTCCAAGCGGCGCGACCGTCCCACTGGCTTCATTAGCTGATTTTAAAGAAGTACAGGGGCCTGTATCACTGCAGCGCGAAAACCAGGAGCCGCAAGTAAACGTCAGCGGTGAACTTGGCGACCGCGATCTCGGCAGTGTCACCAACGACGTGAAGGAAAAATTGGACCAGATGAGCCTGCCAGAAGGATACAGCTATAAAGTGGGCGGTCAAGCGGAGGATATGGCCAAATCATTCTCTGACCTGGCAATCGCACTCGTCTTTTCCATCTTTCTGGTTTATGCCGTCATGGCGGTGCAGTTTGAAAACTTCCTGTTCCCATTCGTTATCATGTTTTCACTGCCAGCAACCGTCGTCGGCGTTCTTGGCGGCCTGTTCATAACCGGCCTGCCACTCAGCATCCCGGCATTCATCGGCGTCATCATGCTCGCCGGAATCGTCGTCAACAACTCAATTGTGCTCGTCGACTATATCAATATCATCCGGCGAAAAGGCGTGGACCGGTACGAAGCCATTCTCGAAGCCGGACCAAGCCGACTGCGCCCAATCCTGATGACGACACTAACGACCATTCTGGCCATGGTGCCGCTCGGACTCGCACTGGGCGAAGGCGCCGAAATGCAGCAGCCACTGGCCGTAACGATCATATTCGGCCTGACCGTATCAAGCATATTCACCCTGCTCCTGATACCAGTCGTCTACACCTTATTCGACGACCTAACTGCAAAATTCACACGCCGGAACAAAAAACATTAAAAGGAAGCTTCCTGCTCAGGCAGGAAGCTTTTTTGGTTGGGTGCGGTGGGTGTGGCTCTTGCGGGAGGCGCGTGTTGGCGGCCGAGTTGAGGCTGCTTCGGCTTGCGTGAGCGGCTGATGCGGTGGTTTAGATTGAGCGAGAGCAGCGCCAAATCGAGCGAGAGCAGCGCCAAATCGAGCGAGAGCAGGTCCAAATCGAGCGAGAGCAGCGCCAAATCGAGCGAGAGCCAGCTCAAATTGAGCGAGAGCAGGTCCAAATCGAGCGAGAGCAGGTCCAAATCGAGCGAGCGCAGCGCCGAATCGAGCGAGAGCAGGTCCAAATCGAGCGAGAGCAGGTCCAAATCGAGCGAGAGCAGCGCCAAATCGAGCGAGAGCAGGTCCAAATCGAGCGAGAGCAGCGCCAAATCGAGCGAGAGCAGCGCCAAATCGAGCGAGAGCCAGCTCAAATTGAGCGAGAGCAGGTCCAAATCGAGCGAGAGCAGGTCCAAATCGAGCGAGAGCAGGTCCAAATCGAGCGAGAGCAGCGCCAAATCGAGCGAGAGCAGGTCCAAATCGAGCGAGAGCAGCGCCAAATCGAGCGAGAGCGGGCTCAAATCGAGCGAGAGCACCCCATCGCTTAGCATTTTCAATACGTTGATTTTCGGCCGCCGCCGAAAATCTTCATCCTGATTAATACCCTTTTATTAAATTGTGTGTTATATTGATCCTAATATTTCAAAAACAAAATAAAGGAGCCAATTATGATAATTAAAACAAGAACAAAACCCCTTCCATTAACAAAACTCGAGTCAGCTATTCCCCGCTTGTCACCCCAATTTCCGGCGCTATCTGCTATGAAAGAGGATCTCAAAAAACGCTGGAAAGGTTATTCCGGTGAACTCCAAGTTGACTATCATCTTGGAAATCTGGCAACAAGTTGTACCATTCTTCAAGACGTCTATCTTCGTGTAAATGGCAAGAATGTTCAAATAGATACGACAGCTAATGCCGGGCGTAGCATTCACCTTATCGATGCGAAAAACTACAGTGGTACTATTACGTTTGATACGGATCTCAAACAGCTCACCCGCAGCGACGGTAAAATTGAAGCAGGTTTCGAATACCCCCTCACCCAACTTGAAAACCAAAAATTCCTTCTAAGCAATTGGCTCCAACAGCATAACCTTTCTAATATTCCAATTTACTATTATGTTGCTATAGCAGATCCTTCCACTATAATAAAAGTGGAGGGGGATCGTAATAAAATAGCTAAATTCGTTGCACACGGAGCGGCCATACCCAAAATGATAATGGATAAGGAACGAGAACTCGCCAGGGCAGGACAACCCAAATTAGCACAATATCAGATTGGTAAAATGATCTTGCAAGAGTGTGGCACATTTGATAAGGATATAATGAAGCAATATGGGGTCACGCGGAAGGATATACTACCCGGAGTCATCTGCCCTGATTGCGGATTGCGTGGGATAGAGCGAAAGCACAGTGGTTGGTGGTGCAGCAAATGTAAACAAAAATACTATAATGCCCATCTGAAAGCTCTCGCCGACTATTTCCTATTAGTAAATGACTTTATTACTAATACAGAGTGCATGCGCTTTCTGCAACTGACGTCCAGAAATACGGCTACTAGAATTCTAAAAGCAAGTGGCTTAGTTTATATAGAAAAGCACAGGCATTGGGTGTGGAGAAGATTGTAACATTCGTTTGATTTTCGGTTTGCCACCGGAAATCGTCAATCTAACTGAAAAAGCGTAAGCAGGCCCAAATCGAGCGAGAGCGGTGCCAAATCGAGCGAGAGCAGCGCCAAATCGAGCGAGGGCAGCGCCAAATCGAGCGAGAGCGGCTCCAAATCGAGCGAGAGCAGCGCCAAATCGAGCGAGAGCAGCGCCAAATCGAGCGAGAGCCGGTCCAAATCGAGCGAGAGCGGCGCCAAATCGAGCGAGAGCAGCGCCAAATCGAGCGAGGGCAGCGCCAAATCGAGCGGGAGCGGCTCCAAATCGAGCGAGGGCCAGCGCCAAATCGAGCGAGGGCAGCGCCAAATCGAGCGAGAGCGGCTCCAAATCGAGCGAGAGCAGGCCCAAATCGAGCGAGAGCAGCGCCAAATCGAGCGAGAGCAGCGCCAAATCGAGCGAGGGCAGCGCCAAATCGAGCGGGAGCGGCTCCAAATCGAGCGAGAGCCAGCTCAAACCGAGCGCGAGCAACGCCAAATCGAGCGCAACCTACCTCACCCCTAACCCACGCACCCACTCCCAACAAAAAACAAAATTTTCCCGGAGTACCATTCGTTTTTTTGCAGGAAAATATGCTATGCTTAAAAGAGGATTTTCGATTGGAGGACGTATCATGTCGTTATCACGTATTATGAAGTTTATCACGGGCGGGAGCGAGGCGTTTCTTGGCATTCCGTTTGTTGGCGGGGCGTTTGTTCTGAGCACTTCCTGGGGTGCGCTGTTTGTAATGTTCATCGCGCACCTGGTCACGCTGATTATCGCACGGAAAGCAAATGGGAGCATGGCGGGCAGCATCCTCGGTATGATTACATCGTTTGTTGGTGTGATTCCTGTCGTCGGTATGACGATGCACATTATTACAGCTATTATTCTGCTGGTCGACGCCATTATTCACAAGCAGTAGCCGCCGAATAAGCAGTGGCTGGCGCAGTTGTTTGGAAAAAATATCCATATCATCACTCCGCACCCAGCCCATCAAGTGCATCCCATCCACGCCGGCCGCTCATCACCCGGTCACCACGCCACACCAAACAGCACATTCATCCGGCATCTTCACTCAAGCGGACCGAGCTGCACTGATTTTTTTGATCATCTGGTTGGCGACTTCAGAGAACATCAGCCCGATGGCAATCGCCCCGGCGAGGAGCATGACTTTTGCCGACAGCTGGACAGCCGTATGATAGTCATTTTCCACAAAATGCCGCATCGCATCGTAGGCAACACCGCCCGGCACAAGTGGAATAATGCCGGAGACGCTAATCGTGATGACCGGCAATTTGAACAGCTTGGCGCAGATTTGGCTGAGGACGCCGGCAAGTATCGCGCCGAAAACGGTCGCAGGCACCACGTCCATGCCGCCCGATGACAGCATATAATACAAAATCCAGCCGGACATGCCGACCGTACCACACTGCACAAGTGCCCGTCTCGGCGCATTGAACAGCACGCCAAACCCCGCCGCAGCTATGAAACTCGTTCCCAATTGTGCAATAATCGTAAGCAAAACCAGTCATCCTTTCTCCTTCAGGGACGTCGCAGTCGCTCCGGACAGAATTTTACCCAAAATCCCATCAGCAGCCCGCAACCCTTATCTAAAATATACCTGCGCACCTTTTTTACGGCCTTAAAATGCAAACACAACTGCCACACCAGCTCCAATGGCAAAAGCGGTCAGCACGGATTCAACGCCCTTGGACACACCTGCAACGAGGTGCCCAGCCATCAAATCGCGCACCGCATTGGTAATGTGAAGCCCCGGCACTAGCGGCATGACCGCGCCAATAATCACTTTATCCAAACTGGCACCATACCCGTTGGCGATAAACAGCATGGCCAAGAGCCCCAAAATGAACGATGCAATGAAATGCGCGACAAAACTCACTTCCACCAACTTGCCCGCACCGACCATCGCGGCGTAGCCAACCCCGCCGGCGACAAATGCAGGAATAAAATCAGGCCACGTTCCGCCAAACATAATGGCAAAACTGCCGCTCACAAAAGCCGCCGCAATAATCTGCATCCAATACGGGAACGTGAGCTGCGCCTGATCAACATCATTCAGCTTCCCAAGCGCCTCGTTAATCGAAATTTCCTCCGCGGTAATAGCCCGCGAAATGCTATTCACCGCAGCAATTTTATGCAAATCCGTTGCCCGGTTTTGAATTCGGATAAAGTTCGTTACATCCGCAAAATCAGCCGAAAAATTAATGCCAGTCGGCGTCGCATAGCTTTGAACATTTTCCAACCCAAACGCCTGCCCAATCCGGTTCATCGTATCCTCCACACGATACGTCTCCGCACCACTTTCCAGCATAATCTTCCCCGCCAGCATACTCACCTTCGCAATCAACACCCGATCCATCATCACCGCCACCACCTTCCATAACAATAACATTATAAAACCTCCAGCCCCATTTGGAAAGCAGCGGGACAGGCTTACTGTCCCAAGTGGAGCCGGAACGTAGGGGCAGGCGCCTTGTCCCAGTGCGCCGCGGGTCAAATCGAGGGGCGTGGGGGAACTTGAGAGGGCGGCCCTGAATTGCGCAACCGTGACTAAGATTTCCCAGCATTTCAATATCTGATAGAAAAACCTTCAGCTATAAATCGTTTCTTTCAACTATAATCGTACACAACCAGAAAAGGTGTCATGATTTTTAAAAATAAACATCACACCTTTTCTGTATCCGATTCGATTATAGGGTAACACAATGAAATGGGAGAGCTGCACATACAGAATGGTTTTTGAAGTGGGAAAGGTACCCAGCACGCTGCTTTCAAGCAGTTACCAAAGATGGAGGATACGCCGCCCTGCCATTCACCTTTACTTTGAGCTCAAACCGTGTTTTGCCTACAGAACGGGGGAACCTACTGATAAGTATCTTTACAGGTAATGCGCTCCATAAAAAAAGGACACCCAGACAAGGGCGTCCCTATGATCAATACTGCTCATACAAAATGGTCTGGGCGATACCGGTAAAATACTCGGATTCATCCACAATATGGTCAACAACGACTTTTGCGGTATGATTGCCCGAAACGACAGTACTCTCTGTTTTCACCTGTCTGCAAAATTGGATAAATGCCTGGCTTTCCTGCAGACAGAAGGAAACAAGGTCAAGTACTTGCTGGTACAGCGCCGGTGAAATGTGCTTGTTGCTCCGGACGACCGACTCAATGAACCGCTTCACATGCTGATGCGTGGTATTCAGCACTTCCTCCCAATGCTTCAGCGCCTTCACATATTTTTCTTCCAAATCCGTGACGAGCTCCCGCATGACAACCGTATGCTCCGCTTCCTGCTCCTTCCAGAACTCAGCCTCATCGAGCACCCGAAGCGGCATTTGCCCCCCATAATAAAACTGCATTCAAACTCATCCTCCCGATCTCACAAAAATTGATGTCCCACTAATAGCTATGCAGCCAGTAGGACATTCATGCCAAGGGGGGACGAGGGGACAGGCTTACTGTGCCGGCGGGGGAAAGCGGATCGAATTCACTTAATAGCACTTCGATGAACAAACATACTAGGACTTTATATAAGTATTCCTTCCTAAACCGGTTAAATGGTCTTTATATCCTAGTAATAAGCCCAGCATGGTGTTTGGATAACCTAACGTTTCTCTTAATTCCTTAGTAGAGCATTCTGGATTTCGCAACAAGATTTTTTGAACCTTTGTAATTTCATTCATGTCAAATGCAATTTTATTAACCATAAATGGTGAAAGATATTCTGCGATATTTATTTGTGTTAATTCCTCGTTCCCTGTCCATTGAAACAATCTAATTTGTTGTTGAAAACGTTCGAGATTGTTTTTTTCAATAAGGAACCGATAAATTAAATCGCTTTTAATTTTAGAAACATCTGTGTCTTTTAAGTAATTCCTTTCCAAAAGAAAAACTACCATCCCCATAAAAGTATCGATTATTTGCAGGGGAATTGATTTTGTGGAATCTTGTGATATTACTTTGTTTACACGATAATTTTTATTTCTGTAAGCTGAGTGAGCATTCATCTGTTCTATAAGTTTTTCATTTAAATGAAGTTTTTCATACTCATCATTCTGATCAATTTTAATTTTGACATTGACTAACTGATTACCGGAATCTAAATGGGAAAGATCTCTAGTCAGACCGTAGAAAAGTCTTTCCGGAATTTTTATATAGAATAAGCTCCTTAGCTCTTGTGCAGTTAAACCTATATTAGCTGCCGAATGTAATGCATCTTCATTGTTTACAATTAAGATATTTATTCTAATGTCTTCATTTATTACTGTATCCAGCATCTGAAAATACTTTTTAAAATGTCTATCCTTTGTATAATCGGCAAAATGCAGCTCGCTATTAGAATGAGTGGTTTTAAAAATATCCCTGACTTTCTTTACAATTTAAGCTAAGGATGAATCTGTACCACCGTAAGCTCCGTAATATGAAAACTTATCATTAAATTGATCAATTTTGGTTGACTCATCAAAGTAAATTAAATAATTCATAGCAAACTCCCAACAATTTTTGTATTGACAGTTATTCGCAAATCATGTAATCTAATAGTAAATTGTATTAGTTTCTCCGCTACCGACAAATGCAGAGCTGCTAATACAAAAAAATATTAGCTTTTCTCCGCTACCGTTCTTGCAGGGCTGAGCTAACTTATATTTAAAATGAGATGAGGCTAGGTTACTAGTCTCTTTTATTATACCATATTTTGTTTGGTAATGTTCGGAAAATTAATATTTCAATTGGATTTTGTTTCGTCTCATTCTGAAGCAGTGGAACCTGACGGCAGTAGTTGTGACGCTTAGACGCCAGCTTCCGCCCTGGTACCTGCCTCCCACACCAATAGTTTGCCTCGCCCGCGCTCCATCCGCTATAATGTTAGCTAATACACCAATGTTCGACATCCAATTTCAAACAAGGAGACACACCATGTTTGCTTATACCGATATGGCGGCAGCTTTTGCGATCGCGTTGCTGTCGGCATTTCTTCTTACATACCCGGTCAAAAAGCTGGCCATCCTTATTAAAGCGGTTGACCTGCCGAACCATCGCAAAATCCATACCGAAGTGACACCAAGACTGGGCGGCCTGGCCATATTTATGGGCGTTCTGCTCGGTGGACTCTATTTGCAGCCGCACCACGAGCATCTGCCGGAGATCCTGCTCGGTGCCATCGTCATCCTCATTACCGGTGCACTTGATGACCGTTATGCGATCCGCCCGGTGGTGAAGCTGGCCGGCCAATTAATTGCGTCTTCGTTTCTCATTTCCTCAGGCCTGATCATCGAGCGGATCACGATTCCGGTGTTCGGCATGGTCGACCTCGGATTTATGAGCGTGCTCATCACCGTGCTCTGGGTTGTCGGCATCACCAACGCGATCAACCTTATTGATGGGCTCGACGGCCTTGCTACCGGTGTCACGACGATTGCGCTTACCAGCATGTTCGTCATGGCGATTATCGACGCGCAGGTTGTCGCGGCCTATTTGTGCATCGTTCTGATTGGCGCGAATCTCGGCTTTTTGTACCACAACTTTTACCCGGCAAAAATTTATATGGGGGATACCGGTTCGAATTTTCTTGGATACATGATCGCCGTCGTGTCGGTTGTCGGCCTGTTCAAAAATATCGCCCTGTTCAGTTTCATCATCCCGGTCATCGTTCTGGCCGTGCCAATTTTTGATACGCTGTTCGCCATCGCGAGGCGGGCTTACAATAAGGAGCCGATCATGATGCCGGACAACAAGCATATTCATTACCAGCTGGTCGCAGCCGGATTCAGCCACCGAAAAACCGTTCTGATTATCTATGCGTTCAGCGCGTTGTTTGGCACCCTGGCCGTGCTGTTTTCGTATGCAAGCCTGTCGACCGCTCTTGTCGTCACGTTTCTCATCCTGCTTCTGCTGCAGCTATTTGCTGAAATTAGCGGCGTGGTTGCAGGCGGCAAAAAACCGGTTATCGGTACGTTCAGGAAAATGGTTTGGCGGCGGGGGAGAGAGTATTAGGTGAATTGGTGTGGGGGGATTAGGAGTAGCTGATTGTACGTCATTGGTATATAATAAGGGTAAGAAGGTAAGAAACTAAGGAAGAAAGGAGAAAATGTGAAATGGGTATTTTTAAATCGAAATATGCCCGTCTGACCGCAAAGGGACAAATTACCATCCCCAAAAGCGTCCGCCAGGCGCTTAATGTTGAAGAAGGCGACCAGCTTATATTCACAAAAGATGAAGATGGTAAAATGGTTGTGAAAAAAGGCGCGCTGGTTGCTTTTGACGAATTTGCAACTGCAATCGGCCAGGAAGCAGAAGATAAAGGAATTACTGAAAAAGAGCTGCTTGAAGACTTGAAGGAGGTACGGAAGGAGATGTGGAATGAGCGAAGGGAGAACTAAGCTTCGGGAAGTTATTCAAAAAGTCCGGTAAAAATGACACATCGAATTTCTTTGTTGGCTTGCTTTTCCGCTACTCATGTATCTTTCTACATACATTCTGTTGCTCAAAGCTGCGCCGCCTAGAACTTCTCGGTCCTTTTTATCCTCCTTTCTGAATACAAGCTTCGAGTGTTTGTTGATTCAAATGTATTTATTTCAGCACTGATTTCAGAAAATTCACCTTGCCGGCAATTGATAAAAGTGGTCATCCGAAGTCATCAACTTATTCTATGTACACAGTCATTACAAGAAATCACGCGTGTTATAAAAAAGAAATTCCCTGGTAAAATTGTTGAATTGGATACTATGTTAGCCAGCCTCGATTTTGAACTAGTGTATACACCTAAAGATACCTCTCTGCTTGATATACCATATATTCGAGATTCTGAAGACCTTCCTATTTTAATTTCCGCTATAATTGCTAAATCAGATATATTCGTAACTGGTGATAAAGACTTTCATACAGAGGAAATACAAGAATCTCTATATGTTTGTACACCTGCAGATTTTCTTAGCAATTTCACATAAGACTGTGGAAACTAATTCATTCTCAGGAATTAGTGTGATTACTTTTGAAAATCATTCCTAATCATTGTTTTTTTCATCTGCTAATCCACGAAGAAAGTCTGAACGTTTTAAAAGATTATCTTCTGCCTTTCCTGCCAGATCATTGCCTTCTGTCCAGTTATCCATATGTTGGCGTTCGGCCAATAACGCTGCAGCTTGCGTGTTATCCAATTCTTCTTCTAAAGTGTCTATATACTTCATCATGGCAACATAAGCATCTTTGGACAGCTCGTTGACCGGCCTAATTGGGTAACATTGATATAACCATCAACGGAATGAAAACCTCCTTTATGCCTCGTTATTATCACCTCCGTTGTACTATTAATCATATTTTAAAACACAATTTAATGTGATTTTAATTACATTAAATTGTGTATTTTAGCCGAAACGAAATTATTCTAAACCAGCATTCCATGCATACGCGGAAAAATTCCTATACAATAGAGGGAAGAGGAGGAGAATTATGCAGCAAATCAAGAAAGCAATCATCCCAGCAGCAGGTCTTGGCACGCGGTTTCTGCCGGCAACAAAGGCGATGCCAAAAGAAATGCTGCCGATTGTGGACAGGCCGACGATCGAATATATCGTCGACGAGGCGGTCCAGTCGGGCATCGAAGACATCATCATTGTTACCGGTAAAGGCAAGCGGGCGATTGAAGACCATTTCGACCATTCGCTTGAGCTGGAAGACAACCTGATGAAAAAGGAAAAATTCGAGCAGCTCGAGCGCATCCGGAAATCGGCAAATGTGGATATTCATTATATCAGGCAAAAAGAGCCAAAAGGACTGGGACACGCCGTCTGGTGCGCCCGCAAATTTATCGGGGACGAGCCATTTGCGGTCCTTCTGGGCGACGACATCATCCAGAGCGAAACACCCGGCCTAAAGCAGATGATGAACCAGTACGAAAAAACCAAATCTGCTATTATTGGTGTCAAAAGTGTTCCGGACGACGAAACACATCGCTACGGCATTATCGATTCCCAGGAAAAAGAGGGTGGGCTGCAGCAGGTAAAAAACCTTGTGGAAAAACCAAAACAAGGAACCGCGCCGTCCAACATGGCAATCATTGGGCGCTACATCCTGACACCGAAAATATTCGACTTTCTGGATCAGCAAAAAATAGGTGCCGGCGGCGAAATCCAGCTGACCGATGCTATTCAGGAACTGAACAAAACTCAGTCCGTCCACGCGTATGAAATTGACGGGAATCGCTATGACGTCGGTGAACAGCTCGGCTTCATCCAGACAACCATCGAAATCGCCCTAAGCCGGGACGACCTGCGTGAGCCGCTGCTCGAATACTTAAACAACCTCCAAGGAAACCTAAAAGAAAAAACGAGCAACTAAGTTGATTTTCGGCGTGAGCCGAAAATCTTCATTTTGGTGCAGGACATAGGGGCGGTGGATCTTCCCAGGAAAAGGGCGGGATAAGGAGACGGAGGAACTGTCTCAGTCATTTATGTGCCCGGTAGGAAGCGGGTGAATTGGTACATTGAAGCATGTTTTATTCCGGCAGCAATGGGGAAGAAGAGTGAAAGCTGGAACTTGATACGTATGGAGTAGATGAGGGCTTAACAATAGGACGAGCGTGTGAACCAACTCGAGCGAGCGGGGGCTCAACTCAAGCGGGAGCAGCCGTAACTCGAGCGGGAGGCGGCTCAACTCGAGCGAGAAGTGGCTCAACTCGAGCGGGAAGCGGATCAACTCGAGCGAGAAGCAGCTCAACTCGAGCGAGAAGCACCTCAACTCGAGCGGGAGCAGCCGTAACTCGAGCGGGAAGCGGCACAACTCGAGCGGGAAGCGGCTGAACTCGAGCGGGAGCAGCCGTAACTCGAGCGAGAGCAGCCTCAACTCGAGCGGGAGGCGGCCCAACTCGAGCGAGAAGCAGCCCAACTCGAGCGGGAGCAGCCGTAACTCGAACGAGCACGACCCAAAGTCGCGCGGCCCGAGCCGAAACTCGCGCGAAAACCAGGAAAGTCGCGCGCCCCAGGCCGAATCTCGCGCGAAAACCGAAAAAGTCGCGCGCCCAGGCCGAAATTCGCGCGAAAACCGAAAAAGTCGCGCGTCTCAGACCGAAACTCGCGCGAAAATCGGGAAAGTCGCGCGGCCCGAGCCGAAACTCGCGCGACCCGGGCCGAAACTCGCGCGAAAATCAGGAAACTCGCGCGCCCCGGGCCGAAACTCACGCAACCCAAGCCAAGACTCGCACCACCAAACTGGGACAAGGAGCCTGTCCGTCCCGCCTGAATCGGCAACTCGACTGCACGACGCTTGGTATCGCCCGAAATTCATTCAAATTTTGTTTTCTCGCTCATAGGTTCGTATATAGCACCATTTTAAGGGTACATACCTCCCATATTCCTAGTCATATGAATTTTGCGAACATATACGGTATCTGGTATAACAGAAGATGTACCAAAAAAGCGCTACACTTAAAGGAGACGAAACATGGAAGAACGAACGACACTGAAGAAGACACTGAAGCCACACTGGGTCTGGGCAATTGCGCTGGGATCATCAATTGGCTGGGGGGCATTTGTGCAGCCGACAACCTGGATGTCCACAGCCGGGCCATTAGGTGTTATTCTTGGATTCAGCATCGGCGCACTTTTAATGATGCTGATTGCTGTCAGCTATGGATTTCTCATCAAAAGCTTTCCCGTTTCAGGAGGCGAATTCGCCTATTCATATATCAGCCTCGGACGGACGCACGCGTTTATCAGCGGATGGTTTTTAACACTCGGCTACCTGTGCATTGTCGCACTGAACGCATCCGCATTCGCATTAATGGTTAAGTTTGTTTTTCCGGCAGTTCTCGAAAATGTTCATATGTACACAATTGCTGGCTGGGATGTGTATTTGATGGAGGTCATCATCGCATCCGCCATTCTCGGCATCTTTGGGTATTTCAACATTAAAGGTACGGGGCTCTCCGGCCGCATGCAGTTTGTATTTTGCTCCGTCATGGTCATCGGCGTCATCACTATTACATTTATGGTGGGCGCGCAGCCTGGTTCCGGTTTGTCGAATGTCGCACCGCTGTTTCCGACCGACACAACCGCATTTGCTGCCATCATCTCGATTGTTGCGATCGCGCCGTGGGCATATGTCGGTTTTGACAATGTTCCACAGGCAGCGGAGGAATTTCATTTTTCCTCCAGAAAAGCATTCATGCTCATCATTTTGGCCATTTTCTTTGCGGCGCTCTTGTACAGCATGATGATCATTGCCACATCAATGATTGAACCGTGGCAGCAGCTCGTCTCACAGGAAGCGACGTGGGGCACAGGAGCAGCCATCCAAGGCCTGCTCGGCAACATGGGGCTCGTCATTCTCGTGACCGCACTGACGATGGGGATTTTTACCGGCCTGAATGGATTCATCATTTCATCAAGCCGTCTGTTATTCGCCATGTCACGTGCGAAAATTATTCCGGGAGCATTTTCCAAATTGCATCCGAAATATAAAACACCATATATTGGGATCATTTTCACGGTCGTTGTTGCAGCCATTGCGCCATGGTTCGGGCGCCAGGCACTTACGTGGGTGGTTGACATGTCATCGATCGGCGTGACGATAGCGTATTTCTATACTTGTTTTACCGCGTTCACCCTATTCAAATGGAAAAAAGATAAGGACTTCGATACGAAAAAACATGTCGTCGCACCATGGAAAAAAACAATCGCCGGCCTGGGCATGCTGGCAAGCGTCACATTTCTTGGGCTCTTGTTAATACCCGGCTCCCCGGCTGCATTAGGGATTGAATCACTAATCGCACTTGTCATCTGGATCGCACTTGGCGTCGCATTCTACCTCGCCAACCGGACCGAACTGAACAATATACCAAAAGAAGAACTCAATTACCTCATCCTAGGCAGTAAAAAAATCGAAGCCAAAAACCGAACATAAAATATGAAAAGCCCCGGTGCCATCCGGGGCTTTTCTATTGGAGGCCGGGTTAGGGGGGAGCTGAATCCAGCGAGAGCACCCGCAACTCGAGCGAGAGCAGCACCAAATCGAACGAGAGCAGCACCAAATCGAGCGACAGCACCCGCAAATCGAGCGAGGGCGCCTCCAACTCGAGCGAGAGCGGCCCCAACTCGAGCGAAAGCAGCCCCAACTCGAGCGAAAATCGGGGAAGTCGCGCATCCCCGGGCCAAACTCTCGCGAAAACCGAGAAACTCGCGCGTCCCGGCCCCAAACTCGCGCGAAAATCGGGAAACTCGCGCATCCCGGCCCCAAACTCGCGCGAAAATCGGGAAACTCGCGCGTCCCGGCCCCAAACTCGCGCGAAAATCAGGAAACTCGTGCAACCCGATCCTAATCCACCCCCAGCCAACCCCGCACGACAAATAAACTGTGATAAGGAGACTGTCCCCACGTCCGGCTATGCATTTTTTTGTGCACCGTTCATGTTATAGTGGGAATACGAGATTGAAAGGGAGAGATCAACGATGAAAAAAGCACTTTTATTTATTATTCCACTTCTGTTTTTGTTCGCGGCTTGCAGCGATGATACATCCAATGGTGACGCGCAAACAGCGGATGACAAGGGAGCTGAAGAAGAAAATGCTTCAAATAAGAACGCATCTGAATCTGAATCCGATGACGATGAGAAAATTGAGGTAGACAAAAATTTGTTTAGTGTAACCGTCACACTGCCAAAGTCTTTTGTGGAATCGGATGCGCAAAATATTGATGAGACGATTGCAAATGCTGAAGAAGAGGGCATGAAAGTCACACAAAATGATGATGGCAGTCTGACGTACAAAATGACCAAAGCGAAGCACAAGGAAATGATGGATGAAATGAGGTCGAGCGTTGAAGAATCAATCGAAGAAATAAAAACTAGTGGAGATTACAAGTCGATTCAGGATATTACCGCAAATAATTCGTTTAGTAAGTTTCAGTTAATTGTAAATAAAAAGGAATACAACAACAGCATGGATGCGTTTGCCATCCTTGGACTTGGAATGAACGGCATGATGTATCAGCTTTTTGATGGTGCTTCCGAGGAGGACTATGACGTAACCATTCAAGTAAAAGACGCCGAAAGTGGGGAAGTTTTCGAAACCGTCCAATACCCGGAAGCCTTGGATACAGAAGAACAAAACTAATCAGCAACCCATCCATAATAGAGGAAATGGGTTGAAATAAAGGCCCCAAAAATGTACCTTTGAAAGGACAACGATAACCATAAAGGAGACCTTCACATGGCCGGCATAAACTTTGAAATCAAGGAAACAATCGGTGTGCTATCTGAATCGCCTAAAGGCTGGACGAAGGAATTGAATCTCGTCAGCTGGAATGGCCGCGATCCAAAGTACGATTTAAGAGACTGGTCACCTGACAAGGAAAAAATGGGTAAGGGTGTCACACTGACCGAAGAAGAACTGGAAAAACTAAAAAGCCTATTGAAGTAAAGGGATGATGGGAGCCCTACCGCTTTCCCCAATCGCCCTGATCCGATTGGGCATGGGGACAGGCTACTGTCCCACATGTCCCATTTTATCAAGTTCGAACCATCGCAAATCGAGCGGAACCATCCCCAAATCAAGCGCTATCTCAAATCAATCGAGCACCTGTCCAAAATCAATCGAACAATCGTCCCAACCGAGCAACAACGCCACTTCAGTAGCGCTCCCGAGCTCAACCGCGTACCACTTCTCACACGTCCAACGTCACGGTACGCCCGCCCATCGAGCGCCAATTTCGTTCAAACAGCTCACGGTCATAGTGCTCCGCCTTGCCGGTATGCGGATCATGCGCAATCACATCATCACCGTCAATTCCGACAATCACCACGGCATGCTCATTTTCATACCAGTCAACCACGTCCCCATCCGGATCGGTCCATGATAATCCGTAAAACGTCTGTCGCTGCTCAAGCGTCGTCCACGCCAGCACCGGCTTTTCCGCACGAACAACGTCAAGCAGCACATCAAAAGGCTCTCCAGTCAGATCCACACCACGGCCGGGCATGAACGCATCAAGCGCCTCCAGAATCGGCCCCTGAAACACGCCATAACTGCCATCATCCGAGTCGGTATACGGATCCCCAACAAACGCCTTATTCGGATTCGGGCCTTTCCATCCATCGCCCGCTCGATGCACTTTATCCCCCTTCGGCAGCGCATCAGCCACGGCATACTTGCTCACATCTTTACCTAGTCCCCAGCTTAATAGCATCGCTAAGGACGTTGCCTCGCACCCGGTCGGCAGCTGCGGGTATTGGTAATACAATGGAACGTTTTTAATCTCCGTTTTTTCTTCCATTGTTTTGCTTCGCAGCTTTATTGCAGCCACAACCCCACTAACTGCCAGTAGACATAAGGATGCAGTTCGTTTGCTTATCAATATTTTTTCCCCCTTTGACTAAATAATCAAATCCATTCTAATATAACACAAAATGCAAAATATTCTATTTGCCCTCGTATCTTGATTTACAATAGGGTGAATCTCTTATATGATAAAGCTAATCCATATTTTGGAGGTGCCCTATGAGTACACAAAAAATAAGAAAATTAATTGTCGCAGGGAATATTATTGGGGTTATAGCTATTATATCTATTATTTTCTTTCATGAATACAAGACTCCATCTACAGCAGTCCAGTCAAGTGAATCTGAAATGAATGATTCCAATCAAGATGGGAGCGATAACCCCCGAAATATATTGCTGGGCAACAGCCTGGACTATGCTTTTATGGATAGGAAGAAGTTTCAAATTGATTTAAGGCAAAACGAAACTGAAAAGAAACCTGAAGAAACAACAGAAGATCCTCCTGAAGAAGAAGTGGAAGGAGTGCAAGAAAAAGAAAACCAAGTCAGGACGAGCACAACGAATTCACAGGATACTGATGGAGAAGATTCAAGGAATTATGGCAACAATTCCGAATATGAATCTGAAAGCGTGAAGAAAGAAACGATAACAATAGACGAACCAAAAACGGAAAAGAAAGGTACAAAAGGTAATAAACCAGGTGGTGAATCGACAGAAACAAATAAGCCATCACCACCAAAAGAAGAGAGGCCTACTGAAGGTGGACAAAGTGAACAAGATGACGGACAAAAGAACAAAGAAGACAAAACGGAAGATGACAATGAAAAGAAAGAAGAGGGCGAGCTAGATAAGCCAGACAGAGATAAAGACAATAATGGGGAGTCACCTTCACCCCAAGAACCTGACAAAGATGAAGAACAGCAGCCCGAAGAACCTCCATCCACAGATAAAAATGAAAATGAGAAAACAGATAATAACGACAGACAACAAACCCAAACAAACGACGCATCCCGGCAACAAGAATCTCCTAACAAATAACTCCTAAAAAACTTGGTTAACCACACACCAAGTTTTTTTATTTTGTGGCACTCCAGCAGTGTCAATTGATTACCATTAAACCCGGTGATAAACTTACATTATGGTTGCCGCAATGAAGTTTATAATAAAGGAGAACATTTTATGAAAGTCAAAAAGGCCATTATACCTGCTGCTGGCTTGGGGACGCGCTTCTTACCCGCTACAAAAGCCCAGCCAAAAGAAATGCTGCCGATCGTTGACAAACCAACTATCCAGTATATTGTGGAGGAGGCAGTTGCCTCTGGAATTGAAGATATCATTATTATATCAGGCAGAGGAAAGCGTGCTATAGAGGATCACTTTGATATTTCCTATGAACTGGAAGAGAAGTTATCTGCTAAAGGCAAGACTGAAATGCTTGAAATGGTGCAATCCATTTCCAATTTGGCAAACATCCATTATATCAGACAAAAAGAGCCTAAAGGACTTGGACATGCTATTCAATGTGCCAGCAGCTTTGTTGGGAATGAGCCATTTGCTGTCCTCCTGGGAGACGATATAGTGGAAGCAGATGAACCGTGTTTAAAACAGCTTATGAACGTTTATGAAAAGTATAATTCATCTGTCGTTGGTGTCCATCGTGTACCGGAAGCAGATGTGTCAAAATACGGCATTATCCAGCCAGGTGCGCAAGATTATGGCCCATCAGTTAAAGCGATAGACTCACTGG
>NZ_JBHUNA010000018.1:0-92644 GCF_042685205.1 Lentibacillus juripiscarius | reverse complement strand
CTTACCCCGGCTGTTTTTGACATACTGAAACATCTGGAACCCGGAAAAGGCGACGAAATTCAGCTGACGGATGCCATTGAAAGATTGAATGCACAAGAACAAGTTTTGGCTTATAATTTTTCAGGAAAGAGATATGATATTGGCGATAAATTAGGGTTTGTCCAGGCAACGATTGATTTTGCATTAAATCGGACAGATTTACATACTGATATCGAATCTTATATGAAGAAGACGCTTGATCACCTTGAAAAGCAGGAGGATATACAATGAATATCGCAGTAATCGGAACAGGTTATGTTGGCCTTGTAACCGGCGTTTGCCTATCCGAATTAGGAAATAGTGTGACCTGCATTGATATAGATGCAGACAAAATATCCATGTTAGAAAAAGGACAAAGCCCAATTTATGAATCAGGGTTGGAAGACTTATTACAAAACAATATCGGAAGAGGTAATTTGAATTTCACAACTGACTATGAGAAAGGGTTATATGATAAACAGCTGATTTACATTGCGGTTGGAACACCACAGGGGGAAGACGGATCGGCTGATTTAACCTATATCAATAAAGCGTGCGAATCTCTAGCTAGGAACCTTAAGCAGGATGCAATCATTGTTACGAAAAGTACAGTACCGGTTGGCACGAATGAGTATATCATGAAAAAAATCCAATCCAGTTTGCCACAGGATATCACAATTAAAATTGCATCTAATCCTGAATTTCTCCGGCAAGGTTCCGCTGTACATGATACATTCCATGGTGACAGGATTGTAATCGGGTCGGATGACGAAGAAGCGCTTGAAACGCTGGAAAGAATAAACGCTGATTTTAATCTTCCAATTGTCAAAACAGATCTAAGAAGTGCGGAAATGATTAAATATGCTTCAAATGCGTTCTTGGCAACCAAACTGAGTTTCATTAACGAGATGGCTAACCTGTGTGAACGGTTAGGGGCAAATGTTGATAGTGTTTCCAGCGGGATGGGGATGGATAAGCGTATTGGAAGTTCATTCTTGAATGCTGGCATCGGTTATGGCGGATCCTGTTTCCCTAAAGATACGAGAGCAATTATTTCAGCAGGGAAGGATGCAGACTATCATATGTCCTTGCTGGAAAGTGCGGTCGATGTGAATGAACGACAGAAAGTAATCATTGTGGATAAAGTAATGGAACGGTTTTCGAACATAAGTGGGAAGAAAGTTGCTGTTCTGGGGCTGGCATTTAAACCAGGCACCGATGACATGCGTGAAGCACCATCTATATATGTGACGGAAAAACTATTAGCCGAGGGTGCTGTGGTTCATGCCTATGATCCTGTTGCAGCAGACAATGCTCAGAAAATACTGCCCGGTCAAATAAGGTATGCCTCCAGTGTTGAGGAAGCTATTGACGGGGCGGACATGGCATTAATACTAACGGAATGGAACGAGATAAAGGAATTTCCTTGGGAAAGCTATAAAGAGCATATGAACAATGCAGTCCTATTTGATGGGAGAAATTGTTTCCGTTTGGATAACATTGCTGGGAGTGGAGTCGAGTACCACTCAATTGGACGTCCTGCTATAAAGGGTTAATCTAAGAAAGGAAGGAGGCAAAATGTGTCGACTTCCTTTTGTCTTTATTGAGGAAATAATGAAATTAAAATGCCATGGATAACTGAACAGAATCAGCCACGTCCAGCTCCAGCACCCAGCGACTAGTGGACTTCCTTCACCTCCGTACGATAAGTCAACAGCGATTCACTTACGTTCATCGTGTTTCCTTTATCTCCTACGGCTAGTAGGGAAGATCGGCTAAACCCGCCGCGATGCGCGGCAACGCCGACCCACCTGCGACGCGCAGGCGCAGTCCATACGTCGCTACGACGCACAGGAAGTGCTAGTGCAGGCGTTGTCACAGGACGTGACGGTTTTAGCCTGTAAGGGTGCTTCCGCTTTTGTTTTTTTGTAACAAATTGTTACCTGAGAGTCATTATTTTGACAATTTATTATTTCATCATGCTATGGTATAATGCCTTGAGATTAATTGGTTTATTCGGTTTTTATAGGGAAGGCTGAGCGATGTGGAAAAGAAAAAAGTCTTGTTTTTTATTTACCAGATGGGTTCTGGCGGCGCTGCCAGGACGATGCTGAATATTATTAATAACCTTGATAGGACTAGATTTACACCTATACTTGTGACATTAAACTACGATGGGGATTATGAAGAATATGTAAAACCGGATATAAAGTTCATCAAACTCCGGACGAAACGACTGCGTTCAGCAATTTTTCCGCTGGCCAAAGTGATACGGAATGAAAAGGCTGCTATTGTGTTCAGCACGATTCCCAATTATAATACGATTGCGATATTGGCCAAATTGGTCTCTTTTACACGTGCAAAGAATGTCGTCCGGGAAGCCGCCTATCTTGGCGGAGACTTTTCCACAAATATAAAGTTAATGATGTATGGATTATTGTATCGGCTATCGAGTAAAATAATAGCTTTATCCAAGGGTGTTAAAGACAACCTGGTTAACCGTTATAAAGTAAGTGCTAAAAATGTTGATGTTATTTATAATCCTGTTGATCTTGAAGGTATAGAGCACAATATACAAACAGGCCAAATAGCTGATGAGCACCAATCCATCTTTAATGACAATGCGAAAGTAATGATAACTGCTGGGCGGCTCGTCAAAGATAAAGATCATAAGACGCTCTTAAACGCATTTGCGAAAGTGAACACCCGCCTCCATGCGAAGCTCGTCATTCTTGGCCAGGGTGAGCTTGAACAGTCATTAAAAGAACAGGCAAAGAAACTTAATATTGCTGATAAAGTCTTTTTTATCGGGTTTCAGCGTAATCCTTATATTTATTTCAGACATGCTGATCTATTTGTATTATCGTCGATTCACGAAGGATTTGGCCATGTCCTTGCTGAGTCGTTGGCAGCAGGCACACCTGTTGTCTCCACCTATTGCAAGCCAGGTGCGGCTGAGGTACTGAATCACGGAGAATTTGGCGTGATGTGTGAAGTCGGTGACGCGGAAGATATGGCTGCGAAAATCTATGAAACACTTACATTAAATGAAGAACAGCTAACACGTATGATTGAAAAAGGCAAAAAGCGTGCAAGTGATTTTGCCGCAAAAGCAATCGTTAAACAATATGAGAACACGTTCGCTAATACTATTGGCGAATATAACAGAGATATTGACAGGGGATGAAAGGTATGAGATCGAGCAAACGTGTTGTTCATATGACAACCGTCCATTATCCCTATGATCCAAGGATTTATCATAAGGAATGTACTTCATTGCAGGAAGCGGGCTTCGATGTGACGCTGATTGCCCAGGAAGCAGGAAATGGTGTACAGAAAGACAGTGAAATAAAGCATATTCCTGTAAAAACGTATAAAAGCAGGCTGAAACGAATGCTTTTTGGAACGTTCGACGCATTCAGGAAGGCTAAAAAGTTAGATGCCGATGTATACCATTTTCATGACCCTGAATTGCTGCCAGTTGCATGGCTTCTTAAAAAGAAACACAATACGGTTATCTATGATATCCATGAGGATTATATCACAAGTATTATGCAAAAAGATTACATGCCAAGGCCTGTAAGAAAAGTGATAGCGTCGTTGTACAAGTACATTGAAAAGTTTTTCTCACGCAGGTTCGAACTGTGCCTGGCTGAGAAATACTATAAAGATATGTATCCTAGGGGAAAATGTGTTTTGAACTACCCGACCGTTAATCAAACGTTTGTTGAACACGAGCGGAATAAAGGCCCGCTGGAAGACAAACTGCTGTATACTGGGAATGTATCGAAAGTACGGGGTTCACACATTCACGCAAAAATACCACTTATTCATGACCAGGTTTCGGTATGTTTTGTAGGCAAGTGCCCAGGCGATTTAGCTGAAGAAATGTTCGCTATTGCCGGAGAGGAAAAAGATCGACTGGAATTAGAAGGTATCGACCGCTTTATTGAAAAGGAAGATATCGAATCAAGATATCTTAGTCGCAATTGGCTAGCCGGTATTGCTTTGTTTCCGCCCACTGAGCATTACATGAAAAAAGAGCTAACGAAGTTTTTTGAGTATATGAACGCTGGCCTGCCAATTTTGTGTTCTAATTTCCCGGTCTGGAAAGAGTTTGTGGAAACCTATGAATGTGGGCTGGCTGTTGACCCTTATGACGGGGAAGAGATAAGGAAAGCCATTGACTACTTGCGGAATAATCCGGAAGAGGCAAAGCGTATGGGTGAAAACGGGAAACATGCGGTAACAGAAAGTTTAAATTGGCATGCGGAGGAACAGAAACTGGTAGCATGGTATGATCGGTTGATTGCCGGAAAGTAAACAGGTGATGATATGGGAATCCAACATACAGAACAGGAAAAGAATTTGCTGATTTCAGTTATTACACCAGCCTATAATGCGGAGGAATTCATCGGTGAAACGATTGAATCTGTCATAAACCAGACTTACTCCAACTGGGAAATGATTATCGTTGATGATTGTTCTTCTGACAAAACAGTGGAGCATGTAAAAAGGTACAGCATGCAAGATGAAAGAATTAAGCTGGTGGAACTCGAGGAGAACAGCGGGTCTGCTATAGCACGCAACAAGGCAATGGAGGAAGCCCGTGGCCAGTATATAGCCTTTTTGGACAGTGATGACCTTTGGTTTCCGGAAAAGCTGGAAAACCAGCTGCGTTTCATGCAACAAAAGGATATTGCCTTTTCGTTTACCAAATATGTCCGGATGGAAGAGGATGGCACTTTAAAGAACACGGTATCCAAAGCACCGGAGTCAGTTGGATATACGGACTTATTGAAACATTGTGTTATAGGCTGTCTGACTGTCATGATAGACCGCGAAAAGGTTGGACACCCTAAAATGGTTAATATCCGGACAAGGCAAGATTATGCTTATTGGCTGACGATAACAAAGAAAGGTTTTCGCGCATACGGGCTGCCGGAAGTGCTTTCCAAGTACCGGTCCGTTCAGAATTCCATCTCCAGTAATAAAATAAAGGCGGCCAAACGCCAATGGTATGTGTACCGAAAAGTCGAAAAGAAAAATATCTTTCAAAGTTTATGGTACTTTCTTCATTACTCAAGTAAAGGGCTTAAAAATCTTATCAAATTTAAATTGTCGGCCCGAAACAGTTAATTGTACGAATCAGGCGGTGTGATTTAGTTATGAAAACATATATTCAGGAAATGCTAAGACGAAAAGATTTATTATTTTATTTGGTGAAATCCGGGTTGAAAGCAGAACACCGGAATAGTTACCTTGGTTATTTCTGGTGGCTTTTGGATCCACTGTTAAACGTGCTTGTATACTACTTCTTAGTCGTCATTATATTGGACAGGGGCAGCGATGACTATCCGCTTTTCCTTGTAATAGGCCTAGTAGTCTGGAGATGGGTGAGTTCTGCTGTCAATTCATCAGCAAAATCCATTTTACGGTACAGTTCAATTATTAACCAAGTTTATTTACCTAAGTCCATTTTTCCATTATCCTTTACAATTTCGCAAATGTTTAACTTCCTATTTGGTTTGATTGTCATTGCCATATTCCTGACATTATACGGCGAAATGCCCAGTTGGCAAATCATTTATCTTCCATTGATTATCCTGATTACCATGCTCTTCTTAATGGCAGTCGGATTTGTATTGGCATACGTAACAGTGTTTGTACGTGATATTGACAATATTCTTACCTATGTGACTCGTTTATTTTTCTATGCTTCCCCAATTATTTGGGAAGGCGGTCGATTGCCAGAGAAATGGAGCATTTTTGTGGATATTAATCCAATTGCGATTTTAGTGAGAGCCTATCGGGACGTTTTGATGCGTGATATGAGTCCTGATTTCACCGGACTATTTATCATTTTGATTGCGTCCATTATCGTGATGATATTGGCTCTGCGTCATTATAGCAAGCATGAACACAAAATTATTAAAGCATTGTAAAAGAGGGATTTTATTTGGTACACAAAAAAGATCCGGCGACAGACGAGAAAGTTATAAGAGCGAAAAATATTGGCGTATCTTTTTACTCCGGCAACCATAAAGACGATTATAAATCCAAGGTGCTTAAATTTATTAAACAGCGGGGTAAAGTGCAAAAACAGGAAAAGATCTGGCCGCTGAAGGATATTAATTTTGAAGGCCTCCAGGGCGAAATTCTTGGTATTATCGGTTCGAATGGTGCCGGGAAAACGACGCTCAGTAAAATTATAACCGGCATTCTACAGGAAGATAAAGGACACATACACGTGGACGGCAAGGTGACAGCCCTTTTTTCATTCGGTATGGGGTTCAATAAAGAATTGACCGGCCGGGAGAATGTGTATCTGAATGGCATGATGCTTGGAATTGATAAAGAACTGATCAATCATTATATTGACGATATTCATGAGTTTTCCGAGCTGGGAAAGTTTATAGACCAGCCGATGAAATACTATTCCAGCGGCATGAAAGCACGGCTCGGTTTTAGCGTTGCGGCACACTTGGAACCGGAAATTCTGATTTTGGATGAAGCACTGAATACTGGCGATGCGAAGTTCAGCCAGAAAGCTGCCCAGAAAATGAAAGAACTTGTCAAACGGGCTAAAATGGTTATTATTGTGACGCACAGTCTTCCATATGCCCAGCGGAACTGCGACCGCTTGATCTGGGTGGACGGTGGCTCTGTTCGTGAAGATGGGGATCCGAAAGAAGTGATTGCGAACTATAAAGCGACGATGCCGGCGCGGCCGCCACGTAAGCGCCGCTTGCTTCAGCTTGATAAAACGGAAACGAATATCCAGGAAAACGCCGTCGTCAAAGCAGAGAATGTAGGGGTGTCGTTTCAGCTTAAAGGAAACAACACATTTTGGGCTCTGAAAGACATGAATTTCGATATTAAAGTAGGCGAAGTTGTCGGGATTATCGGCCATAATGGCGCCGGCAAAAGCACGCTATGCAAAGTGTTGACAAAAATTTACCGTCCGGATGAAGGTCAGATTGAACTGAATGGGGAAACGTCAGCACTTTTAGGGTACGGGACAGGATTTAACCCGCAGCTGACCGGCAGTGACAACATTTATCTTAATGCGATGCTGCTCGGAATCCCGAAAAAACGCGTCGATGAAAAGTACGAGGAGATTGTCGAATTTTCCGGGATAAAAAGGGCAATTGACAAGCCTGTCAAAGAATATTCCAGTGGCATGAAATCACGCCTGGGCTTCAGTATTGCTGCGACACTGAAACCGGACATCTTTATCATCGATGAAGCTCTATCGACCGGCGATATGGAGTTTCAGCAAAAGGCAAGTGAACGCATCCAGGATATGATTGAAAGTGCGAAAGCGGTTATTATCGTTTCGCATAACATGAACTTTGTCGAAAAGGTATGCACCCGTGCACTGTGGATGGAACAAGGCCAGATCCGTTACGACGGATCGGCAGAGGAAGCTGTTGCGAAATATAGGGAATCATTGGGCTTGAATAACAAACAGAATGGCAATCAGAACGCCGCGAAAAAGGCACGCCCGCAGAATGCAAACAACTAATCAATGACCAGGTATTGGTGGTGGACGTTTTGGCTCGTTTAATCAAAAAAACAATCAGCAAGCTTGTCGACTGGGTATTATTTACGCTGCTTAACGAAAAGCAAAAAAAGGTTATTTCAGGCTGGTTTACCGACAGCCAGAAAGACCTGCTGCGAAAATGGACACGTCGTGGTGAAAAACATGCGCAAAAACAGAAGATAAAACAAGTAAAGCATCACCTTTACAACCTGGGCTTTACCGAAAGGGCGTTAGCTGAGCTGGAAACACTCTATTCGGCAACAGATGATGCGTATATGAAGCGCCTTGCCGCCTGGGAACTTGCTTTATGGCATGCCAACAAGTATACCGCGGAAGGTGCACAAGAGGCGCTTGTTTATATTCCGGCTGTTATAGCTGGGGAAACAGATACAGACCAGGTGAGAAGAGCGGCGATTATAAAAGCGGAATGCCATGAACAGCTCGGTGAAGTGGAAGAAGGCAAACGGGCTCTTGAAGAGGCGCTCGACAGGCAGGAGCATCCCGATTTGTATCTGGCTATGGCAAATCTGGAAGAACCAGTTGACGAACGTACCAAATGGATGAACAAGGCAATGGATTTTTATGATTTGCAGTCTATTCGGTTCCATTCAAAAAACGACACGGTTACCTATGATGATTTACGCACGGAGCCAATGGTCAAAACGTACGAAAATGGCCCGAAAGTATCTGTCATACTGCCGGTGTTTAATGCGGAATACGGCGTCGCAACAGCCATTGAATCCCTACTTTCCCAGACGTGGCAAAACATGGAACTGCTCGTTGTTGACGATTGCAGCAGTGATAATACCAAAAACGTTGTGCGGGAGTATATGAAACAGGATTCCCGGATAACGTTACTATCCACACCTGCTAATAGCGGGCCATACGTCGCCAGAAATATTGGATTAAAAGCAGCCAGTGGTGACTTTGTAACCGTCAATGACTCGGATGACTGGTCTCATGCAGAGAAAATTGAAACGCAGGCAAAGCATCTGCAAACACACAAAAAAGCCATTGCGAATACATCGGAACACGCACGGCTGACCGAAGACCTGAAGTTTTATCGGAGAGGGATGCCGGGGCGATATATTTTCCCGAACATGTCTTCCCTTATGTTTCGGCGAAAGCTAGTGCTTAAAAAGCTAGGCTATTGGGACAGTGTACGATTTGCGGCAGACGGTGAATTTAAGCGCCGGCTTGTCAAACAGTTTGGAAGAGGAGCATTTGTGGATTTGAACTCGGGCCCACTATCTTTGCCGCGGCAATCGCCTGCATCTTTAACCGGCAGTTCGGCCTTTGGCTACAATGGCTTCTTCAAAGGGGTGCGCAAGGAATATGTCGAAAGCTTGGAATTTCACCATAGCCGCGCTAAAGAGCTGTATTACCCTTTTCCAGAGCAGCAGCGGCCTTTTCCGGTCCCAGAGCCGATGTGGCCTGACCGGGAGGACAAACAGGCAGGTTACCGTTTTTTTGATGTGGTGATGGCTTCCGATTTTCGAATCATAGATACAAATGACACGGTACTAAAGGAAATTAGCAGCTTGAAAGCTTCCGGAAGACGGATTGGTCTTATTCAAATGTATCATTATGACCTGGAAATAAACCGGGACGTGAGCCCTCTGGTGCGAGAATTAGTGGATGGTGACCAGGTGCAAATGCTGGTGTACGGGGAAAAGATGAAGACAGATGCGTTGATTGTCCTGAATCCAGTCGTGCTGAACGACTGGCAGCAATATATCCCCGGGGTAGACGCTGAGCAAATCCACGTTCTTGACAAGCAGGCTTTGGACGACCCCGACGAAGAACACGCAATGCAGCTCATGCAGACATACTTTGGCAGCAGTGGAATGTGGCATGCGGGCGATATGCACATACAGGAGCTAGCGGGAAGCGGTGTGGTGGCTGAAGCCGTTGCCAGCCGGGATGGAAAGAGGGTAGCAGACGATGCCGGACAACAATAAGAAGTGTGACAGCCGCCAGCATCGACATGATAAACTGCAAGCCAGACTGACCGCTCTGGACAAGGAACTGGCTGAAAAACAGGTGCACTATGCACATACAGAAAAACAGCTGCTGCAGCGGAAAGCACAGTTTCATGCTGTTCAGCGCAAATTGGAGGCAGCAGCTAGGGCGAAACGAACATTTATCAGGTTCTTCCGATCGGCCGCTGCCTATGTGCTCGGCAGACGGAATATAAAACAGCTTTACAGCAGAGCATATAAACAGAAAAAAGCTGAAAACGAATTAAAGAAATATAAGTATTATCTGTATGAACTGGGCTTCACGGAAAAAGCATTGGCCGATCTTGAAAGTCTATACGATAATCCGGTTAATCACTACCAAAAACGAGCTGCCGCATGGGAGCTCGCTTTGTGGCATAGTGGAAAATATTCGAAAGAGGGTGCGTTCCAGGCACTGCAGTATCTATCGGTCGTCACAAATAAAGAAAAAGATGAAGACCGACTGCGACGGGCAGCTATTTTAAAAGCGGAGTGCCACGACATCCTCCAGGAAGCCGAAGCGGGCAAGAGGGTTATAAACGAAGCACTAAGCATCGACAACCACCCGGATTTGTATTTGGCCCGTGCGAACCTGGAACGATCAATCGAAGAACGTGTGAGATGGATTAATAAGGTTATGGACTTATACGATTTACAGTCTGTTCATTTTGATTCGGATGAAGAAAACGTAAACTATAACGACCTGAGAACAACACCAATCGATAAAAAAATAGAAAATGGACCAAAAGTGTCTGTAATTTTACCAGCTTATAATGCGGAACAAGGTATTTCCACCGCAATCGAGTCGATTATTTCGCAAACGTGGCAACATATCGAGCTATTAGTCGTTGACGATTGCAGTTCCGATAACACAAAAGAAGTTGTCAGGGACTACATGAAGAAGGATTCAAGGATTACATTAATGTCCACACCAGTCAATAGCGGCCCGTACATTGCAAGAAATATAGCATTGAAAGCGGCGACCGGCGAGTTTGTCACAGTTAATGACGCTGATGACTGGTCCCACGCAGAAAAAATTGAAATACAGGTGAAACACCTGCAAGCTAATAAAAAAATCATCGCCAACACGTCTGAACACGCACGCCTGACGGAAGAACTTATCTTTTACCGCCGTGGCACACCTGGCAAGTATATTTTTTCAAATATGTCATCCTTCATGTTCAGGCGGAAGCCAGTCATCGAAAAGCTTGGCTATTGGGACAGTGTCCGGTTTGCTGCCGATGGTGAATTTAAACGCAGATTCACAAAGGTTTTCGGCAAAGCCAGTATCGTTGATTTAAAAACTGGTCCCCTATCCTTGCCAAGGCAATCTGTTGAATCGCTGACTGGCAGCTCGGCATTCGGCTATAATGGCCATTTTAAAGGGGTGCGGAAGGAATATGTGGAAAGCTTTGAGTTTTACCACCAGCGGACAAGTTCGTTATATTATCCGTCCTCCCAAACCAATCGTCTTTTTCCTGTTCCGGAACCAATGTGGCCGAAGCGGGAGGAAAAAAGGTCCGGGCGTCGCCATGTTGACATTGTCATTGCTTCGGACTTTCGCCTGTCGACTGATGTGAATAAAACAATAATCGAGGAAATACGCGCACATCGAAAAATGGGGCTGCGTACAGGGCTGGTCCAGATGGCTGAATATAACTTCCGTGCACCACGAGTGATAAACCATGACATAAGGGATCTCATCGATGGGCATGATGTTCAAATGCTGGTTTATGGAGAGCAAATCACATGTGACATTATGATAATCAAAAATCCTTCCATTCTGGAGGAAAGGCAACAGTTTATTCCTGATATAAAGCCAAATGCCGTGCGGGTAGTCGTCGAGCAGCCCCCTTTCCAGCACCCTGGTTATCATATTCGAACATGTTCCAAGCGAATTATGACATATTTTGATAAAAGGGGAAAATGGTACCCGAAAAATGCGTCCATTCGTGGTATATTAGAAAGGGACTATAAGAAAGATTTAAGATTCATCAATTTGGCAGTGGAGAACTGGCCGGATATAGATGATGATAACTGCAGAAGATACAGTAATTTTTTGGGAAATTGGCTTGTTGACGAAAACCCATATGTACAAGGGGATGGTTACGATCAATAAACAGCAAGACCATTGGAATAATGATACGGATTCCCTGCCGTCTGAAAAAGAACAAGAATTAACGGGCCGGCTTATGGAAAAAGAAGCAGAAATAAACAAAACAGATAAGAAGATTAAAGACAACGAAAAACAAATTAAGAACATTGAAAAGAGCAAGACATGGAAGTACAGTAAACCCTTAATGAGCGGTTTATTCGCAAATAGCAAAGACAAGCAGTCAGAATATATCAGACAGCTGGAAGACAAGCTAGAACAAACTGAAAAAGAACTATATCAGGCAAAAGAACATATCCATCACCTTAAGCTTAATGCCAGTAAGCTGGACAGTCAGCAAATTAGCGAAACTGTTCATGCGAAGAAGAATGATGGGAAGCTTCTGGATTATATCGACCATCTTGTACGGCAGAAAAAAGAACATAATGCAAATTACAACCGGACGTTGCGGTATGCGGCTAGGGTTTTCATGAATGAAAAACCTGATTATAAAAATCTGGTTTATTCGAAGGTTTTAAAGGGGTTGCATTCAGAAGACATCCCAGAATTCATGATCAGAGCAGGTTTAACCGATGAAAATAGTATTTCGCTGAGCCCGGCAGTTTCTTTTCGGGCATTATTGAATGTCAGGATGCGACAAAAACAGCTTACAGGGACTTTGCCCGAGTGGCGGCTGGATAATAAGCCCGTTGCCTATTCGTTTATTGAGCAGCTTGGGTTAAGAAAGCCATGGACATCCAGTGAAACATACAAGCTGGCGGAACTTCCTGAGAAAGAAAATATTGTTATAAAGCCTGCCGATGGTGCAGGTTCACGTGGTGTCTATCTTGTATATGGTTTTAATGATATAGTAGACATGAAAAGATCGAAAAATGTCGGAAGCTGGGAACAACTAAAGGATAGTATGGAACAGGACCTTGAGACTGGATGGGTTCAACACGACGAATGGTCAGTAGAGGAACTTATTCTGGAAAACGACAACACACCGGCAAGCGACATAAAGTTTTATTGTTTTTACGGGAAAGTCGGCTTGATCCTGGAGATTGTCCGTGTTCCTGAACGGAAATATTGCTGGTGGACTGTTACCGGTGAAAGAGTTCGCACCGGGAAGTATGACGAAGAATTATTCAAAGGCAAAGGCGTTACACAAGATGAAATTGATCTCGCGAACGATATAAGTCTGAAAATACCAGCGCCGTTTGTCAGGATTGACTTTTTACGGTCTGGCGATAGGCTAGTATTCGGTGAATTCACACCGAAACCGGGAAATTATGACGAATTTGATGATGCAACAGATCAGTGGATGGGTGACTGCTTTACAGAAGCACAAGGAAGGCTGACGAACGACCTGCTGCTTGGCAAACAGTTTGAAGCTTATAATCAACTAATGAAGACTTTGAATTACTGAACACTTAACGGGTTGGTTTTAGGAGGAAATCGAATGGAAGATAACAACAAAGAATGGCTGCCGCATCTATCAAGTGAAATTGTTTCCGAAGCACACGGAAATTTACTGGATGCTTATGCCGTTTCACTTGAAGGCTGGAGAAGAGGATTAACATTAAGATGGCACGCAAAAGACTCAGAAAAATTCAGCGAAATGAAGACATGGTTCGTTGATAACCCAGGTCAGTTATTCTCCCTCAGTTCCAAAGAGCGAACACATTATTTCTTTCGGACAAGAGGGGATAAAGTAACGAATGAAGCGGTGGAAATAGGGAAGGATAAAGAAAAAACAAAACAGGCATTGAAAAAAGCGGATGTTCCAGTACCTGAGGGCAAACAGTTTTCTGCTGAAGCAACGAATGAAGCTATATTAGAGTACGCATCCTCCATTGGCTACCCTGTTGTTTTGAAACCAACAGACGGGAGCTTTGGCAGAGGGGTTATAGCTAATATTACAAGTTCCGGCGAGCTCGAATATTCCCTTGCTTATGTACGTTCTGACCTTAATTACTCCGATGTCATAGTGGAACGCTATATTCCGGGAAGTGAACATCGGATTTATGTGGTAGATAATCAAGTTGTTGGTGCGATGAATCGAATACCTCCGAATGTTGTAGGTGATGGAATAAACGCCATCGAATCCCTGGTTGAGCTTAAAAATGAGGAGCGGGAGCTGAACCCTCGCCTTGTCAGCTGTCCTATTATTATAAACCAGGAAAACATGGACTACTTAGGCCGGAAAGGCTATGCATTAGATACGATACCGGAGTTAAATCAGCAAGTTTTCTTAAGTGATAAAAGTAACATTTCATTGGGGGGCGACCCAGTAGACGTGCTGGATGAACTCCCGGAAGAGATAAAGCGTACAGCCGTCAATGCTATTAAAGCCATACCCGGGCTTTCGCATGGAGCAGTGGATCTGATTATCAATCCAGACAAGCCAGCGAGTGAAGCGGGGTATGTCATTGAACTTAATCCGACTGCCCAGCTAGGTGGCCTGCTATACCCGATCAAGGGGAAACCACGGGATATACCAGCAGCTATTATTGATTATTATTTTCCAGAAACGACAGCATTTAAAGTCGATAAAACACAAGCATATTTTGATTTCCATGATGTTCTGGAGCCATTGCAATCAAGAGATGCGAATACAACTACCGTTACACCATCTCCATTAGGCAAACTGTATGCAAAAAAATATACAGTGAGTGGAGACGTTCAGGATATTGGTTATCACCGGGGCTTACGTAAACAAGCCTTCGAAAGATACTTGCACGGATTTGTGATGAATATGGAAAACGGTGATATTGAGGTAGTAGTAGCTGGCACTGATCCTGATATGGTTGATGATTTTAAGAATGCCTTATGGGAAGATGAAGAGCGTGCAAATGTAATGGAAGTCCAGGTAAGCAACTACGAGGAACCAATAAAAGTTGGATTTGAAATAAAAGTTGACCTAAAAACCCAACGCGAAGAGATCAAACGTTATAAGCAAGAATTTGAAGTAACAGAACTGGCTATGAAAAAAGCTGAGGTTCAACGCAGGAAATTTTATGAGAGTATGTCCTGGCGAGCTACTAAACCAATCAGGGCAGTTGGAGCCGTATTCAAGAAATTTAAATAAAACCGGTCAGGAAAAAATGGGGGCCTATGCGAGATGAAGGAAAAACAGGGGATAAGTCTTCCGCAACTCACAAATGAAATTGTAAAAAATGCAAGAAAGACCAGGCTTGACGCCTTTGCTGTAGCACTTGAAGGCTGGCGCAGGGGTCTGAAGCTGAAATGGTACACGAAGGATTCAGAACACTTCGATGACATGGTTATTTTTGGTGTTAACCCACCGGGAAGGTTATTCTCCCTCAGCTCTGAAAAAAGGACCCATTACTTTTTCAGAACGAGGGGAGACAAAGTAACGAACGAGGCGGTTGACATTGGTTCCGAAAAAGATGATACAAAAGAGTGGATGAAAAAAGCAGGGGTTCCCATTCCTCAAGGAACAGGGTTTACAGAAGATGCAACCGATGAAGAGATTATAAATTATGCCAAATCACTGGATTTCCCACTTGTCCTGAAGCCAACCAATGCCAGTCTTGGTAATGGTGTTGTAACTAATATCCAAAATGAAGAGGAATTCATTAAAGTCGTTTACTATGTAAGAGACGAGCTAGGCTATGGTGAGGTCGTTGTTGAACAACATGTTCAGGGTGAAGAATATCGTGTGTATGTTATAGAGGACCAGGTAGTAGCGGCTTATAACAGGGTGCCAGCCAACATAATCGGCGATGGCACACACAATATTGAAGAATTGATTGAGCTGAAGAATCATGAGCGTAAAAAGAATGCACGATTGAACAGCTGCTTAATTGAAATGGATAAAGAAATTCAGGAATTCATTGAATCAACAGGATATAGGCTTGACAGCATCCCTGAAAAGGGAGAAAAGATATTTCTTCGACAAAAGACAAATATTTCTTCAGGCGGGGATCCTATTGATGTAACCGATAGTATGCCTGAACATTATAAGAATGTTGCCATTAATGCTCTTAAGGCTGTTCCAGGCCTGTACCATGGTGGCGTGGACATTATTGTCAATGGTAATAAGGCGGTTGTCATCGAATTAAACCCAACGGCCCAAATCGGAGGTATACTTTTTCCACTGAAAGGGAAAGCACGTAATATACCAGGTGCGATTATTGACTATTACTTTCCGGAAACAAAAGGAATGGATACCAGTGATTCACAAATTTATTTTGATTTGCTAGATGTTTTGGAACCACTGGAAAACCGATCAGCACTCGAAGTGGAAGTCACACCTGCACCAATTGGACATTTGCATGCAAAACGCTTTGTTGTCACTGGCAACGTACAACGTTATAGCTACCATCGCTGGCTTAAAAAACAGGCTATGGACAGGCATTTGCATGGATATGTTAAAAATATGGTTTTTGACGAAATTGAAATTGTCGTAGCAGGGACAAGTAAAGCAAATGTTGCAGAGTTCAGAAAGATAATTAATCAATATCCCCAAGGCTCCAAAGTTACTAATATTGAAGAAGAAAATTATGATGAACCTGTGATGGTAGGCTTCGAAATTGAAGAAACGTTTAATGTAACTAGTGCCAAATCTGTCCAACATGCGATGAGGAAAATGGAAAAAGATCTGAACCATATGACGAAGCAGAAGAATCGTACCGAAAAGGACAATCGTCAAATATTGGAGAGTACATCTTGGAAAGTTACAGAGCCGCTGAGGAAAATGGGGGCTTTGGTTAAAAAGAAATAGTACTTAAAGTGAAGTGAGTGGATTTGTTGAAAGAGGTTTTTCTAGATTGGCTTTCCAGTACACATACGGGGTATTCATATCGAAATTCCTTCCTGATCGCACTGGAAGGATGGAGAAGTAGACTTTTACTTTAATTTTATAGTAGTCCTTTAGAGGTTACAGATATTCAGCTTATCGGGTTGGACCTAATTGGAAACTTTCTCTATAAGCTCTACAGAAAAATGAAGAGCAGATGAGAGTTAAATGCAGTACTAGGCAGAGTCATTATTTCTATATTGAAAGTTTGCGAGGTTTAAGTAATGAATGATCAAACTAACAAAGTATCTTTAACGGCTGTTGGCGATGTATTACCTCACGGTAGAGTATATGGTGGAATAAAGAAAGAATCTGGGTACAATTTTGAGGAAAAATTAGAAAATGTAAATGGGCTTTTGGGTAGTTCAGATATTACTACAGCAAATTTAGAATCAATTATAGCCGGCAAAGAAATTGGACTATCCTCTTACCCAAGATTTAACAGTCCGGTTGAAATAGGCCATACCTTAAAAAGCATGGGAGTCGATCTGGTAAGTATTGCTAATAATCACATGCTAGATAGAGGTGAAAAAGGATTACTGAAGTCCATTCGTAATTTGGATAGAATTGGCCTGGAATACGATGGTGGATATAAATCATTTGAAGATCAGGATAGGCTTCGTATCTTCAAAACGAATGGTCTTAGGATTTGTTTCGTATCTTATACAAGAGGTACTAATTTCATCAAAGTCCCAGAAGATAAACCTTATTTAGCGAACTCTTTGAAAGAGATTAATCCCTTAAAGATTTATAGTACTCTCAGGAGAATTAAAAAAAATAAACTGGCCGATGTGATTGTTGTAAATATGCATTTCGGTGAGGAATATCATTTATATCCATCATCTACACAAAAGGAGATATCCGCGTCGTTAGCCGACGCAGGTGCTGATGTGATAGTTGGTCATCATCCACACGTTTTACAACCACCTGAGTGGATTGAAACGTCGCGTGGGACCAAGACGTTTGTGGCTTATTCTTTAGGTAATTTCTTTACTGGTCAGAATGGTTTGCATAGACAGATAGGTGCTGTCCTGTCGTTAGATATTACGAAGCCCAGAGAAGATTACAAAGGAATTGAAATTCGTAATCCAAAATACGAATTAACCTTTGTAAGTAATAAAAGGCAAAAAGATTATAAGATGCACATCTTCCGTGATTGGATAAAAGAAAATAAGGAAATTAGTACTGCTGAGGCAATATTTGATTCAGAAAAAGTCTATTCAGAAGTAATAGACAGAATGCGCAAAGAAATAAGTAGCTTGGATATCAAATAACGAAAATTAGGTGAATTTGCAATGGAAAATTATAAAAGTACATGGCTGCCACATTTGAAACATGCTGTTCCTAAAGCTGCACAGGGAAAAGGAACCTGTATGTATATTATGGCTTTAGAAGGATGGAGAAGAGGACTTGAATTAAGATTTATAAAGAAAAAAGGAATGGGTTTGCTTCGTTCTGTATCATTTTCATTAAGTGATGGAAAAACAAAACATATCTTCAGTGGTTCACGTGGAGATTTTGTTACGAAAGAGGCAAGAAGGATCTGTACTGATAAAGGTCTGACAAATAAACATCTGGAAGGGGCCAATGTGCCGGTACCAGGTGGCAAATCCTTTGAGGAGACAAATACAAATAAAGAGATTATTAGTTATACTAATTCCCTAGGTTATCCCGTAGTAGTGAAACCAAGTGGCTCTGAAGGTGGCGGAGTGGGTGTCATTACAAATATAAAAAACCAGGAAGAACTAGGGGATGCGTTGAAAAAAGTACGAGGCAACAAGCGAGTTCCGGTAATCGTTGAAAAGTTTTTCTCAGGTGAGGATTTCAGGGTATATGTCCTTGAAGACAAGGTTATAGGCGCTTTCCATAGAAGGGCTGCAAGTATCGTTGGAGATGGTAAGTCAAATATTAAAACATTACTGTCCCAAAAAAATAAAGAAAGACAAAGAAGCCCCTTTTTATCCTCGAGTGAAATCAAGATTGACCAGGCAATGAAAAATTACCTGGAGGAAAAAGGATTAAGCTCCTCATATGTCCCAAAAAATGGGGAAAGAGTTTTCCTTAGACGTAATGGAGAATATTTTGGACAGCGTGATTCGGTAAATGCGACAGATGAACTTCCTCAAAAAATGAAAGATATAGCAATATCAGCTGTACAGGCAATCCCAGGTCTGCCGCATGGTGGAGTAGACATGCTTATTAACCTTGAGAATAATGAAGGTGTTGTTAATGAAGTTAATTCAAGGGCCCAAATAAGTAATCATGTGTTCCCAATTGAAGGTAAGGCAATAGATATTCCTAAACACATAATTGATTATTATTTTCCGGAAACGAAAAATGACAAAGCGACAGATGTGAAATTCAATTTTGACTTTAAAACAGTCACTGATGCTTTTGAAGCAGGGACTGCTAAGGAAATCAAAATACCACCAATCCCAACTGGCCTTAAGACGGTCAAACGGTATGTAGTAACAGGAAGTAATTTAGATACGAAATACCGGAAATGGTTACAAAAGCAAGCTTTAAAAAGAAATCTCAATGGATATGTGAGATGTATTAACAATAATAGCATATCAGTCGTGGTAGCGGGTTCAGAGCATGTAGTGAAGTCGTTTAAAGATGTAATTAAAAAGTCTTCACCGAAGCCAACTGTTATTAAAAATGTCGAAGGGAAAAAATTTGACAGAGCGGTTAAGGTAGGATTTGAACTAAGACAAAATACAAAGGTTGAAAACAAAAAAAAGAAGCAAACAGTACAAAAGCCCCCCGAACAACAAAAAAATAAGAAAAAGAAAAACCCGTTTATACTTGTGAGAATAGCTAAATTACCTTTTAGGATTATAAGAAAAATTATAAGGAAAATAGGCTAATCATCAAATTTAAACCGGGGTTGTTATCAATAACCCCGATTTTTCTTTTAGTCATTTGTTTCTGTAAGTCGGTATTTATAATGCTCGGACTTAATCAAGGCAATTTCGCCTAATGCAAACTCCGCACCAGGGGCTGTATTAACCTCGAATAAATAAGGTTTGCCATCACTGTCAATTCCTATATCAATCCCCATGGATGTTATTTTCTTATTAAATATCTGTTCCATTTTATAAGGGAATTGCGAACCTATTCTTTTTAATGAATCGTTGACTGTCTCCCAATCTTCATAATTTGCTCTTAAAAAGGGCAATAGTTGACTGACGCTGCCCCCCTGCGAAACATTTGATACTATTTTTTGACCAGTACCGATTCTTATCATATATATAGCCGCCTGCCACTTATTGTTACCATTTTTCTCAAGGCGTATCCGGCAGTCAAATGGTTCACCGTTTTTTGTTTTCGAGTTTATATATTTTTGAAAAATATATTGGTTTTTATTTATGTTGTTATTAAAGAATTCTTTGATTTCTCTTTTGCTTAAATTACTGACTTGGTTACCAAAAGTTAGAATGTAATCTCCTTTTTGTTTAGCAAGTTTATATATGCCCTCACCTTTATGGCCTAATCTTGGTTTTAAGATGATTGTACCATGTTCTTTGAGGAACTCTTTGAATTCACGGAACTCTGTAATATGTTTTGTTGGTATGATTAAATGGGCAAACTCTCCATCTTCTTTCACCTTTTGATAAACAGTATCTTTGGGACCAAATCTTCCAGAGGATAAGGTGCTTTTGGACTGTAGGAAATTAATTACTCTCTTATGTTTAAAACAATACACATTAATATCAACAAACGAGGGTATTGGGACCTCCTGTCTGACCCATTTATTTTCAATAAGCATTCGACCATTGATCTTCTCTCGCTCTATATCAACATCATTAGCGGTGAAATAAACAAGGTCTATGCCATTGTATTTAGTGGTTTTTGCTAGCAACCTTACAAACTTCTGCGGCTTTTGGATGTTTCTCATGAACCCAATCAGCATACGTATACCATCCTTTTTAATAAGAGTATAACATTTTTTATCTTTTTTACCATAAGTCGTTGGTCTATATTAAATATCTTGTTGTCGGAATATCTAACCTACCTAATACTTTGGACTTCTAGGTTTAAGTAACGGCACGATAAGCTATACTAGGTATAATATACTTTTTCTAAAAATTTGATGATTCAAGCGGAAAGAAGGAATTTTGAAATGATAATCGGTTTTATGAGGAATCACGTAACCCCCACGTATGTTGCCAAATTAACGTCACTTTTGTCAAAATCTCAAGGCATAGATGTCATATATATGCGCCCTGCAGACGTGAATGTGGCAAGCGGAACTGTAAAAGGTAAAATATATATTGATAATAAATGGACCCCAATTGAAACTGAGTTACCGGTGTTTATAGATATATCACCATACTGTTTTAAAAAGAAAAACATACAAATCATCCAGTACTTACGAGAGAACACGTTTCTGAGTGATGACAGGAAGAATACGCTAAATAAAAGAATGCTGCAAAATAAATTGTTGGAAGACCAAAGATTTTCCCATCTAGTTATTCCTACCACCAAAATAGAGGGTGATTTTGCGAGGATTGAAGAATTTACCCATAAATATGGGAAGATAGTATTAAAACCTATTTTCGGGGAACGAGGAAAAGGCGTTTACATACTTAAAAAGAAAAGTAAATCCTACAAATTAGGAATTAATACGCACGAAGAACGGTTGAATTATGATGAACTAAAGGATTTTTTTGAAACATCGCTTAAGAACAAAGGATATATCATGCAAAAGTATATTGCTTCAAGAACTATGCATGGTCATCCTTTTGACTGCAGGGTACATGTTGAAAAGGACGGCAGGGGAAAATGGGTTGTTGCACGTAGTTTCATACGAATCGGCATCGGTCAAAAAGTAATATCAAATGTAAACCAAGGCGGTGGTATTGCTGATTTAAAGCCGTTCCTTGAAGCGAATTTTGGGGAGAAGAAAGGCACCATTGAAAAGAAAATTAATCACCTGGCATCAACCTTACCCTATAAAATTGAGGAATTAAGAAATACCCATATCATGTCTTTAGGGATGGACGTAGCAATAGATGAAAACGGTAAATTATACCTTTTTGAAGTGAATGGAGCACCCACAACTGCCCCCCTAAAGGCAGAGGCCGTAATGCTGAGAACAGAGTATTATAAATTCATTTTAGAAAATATAATTACTGATAACCTGAAAAAAGAAAATGAGCAATTTAAAGCAAAGTATGAAATAATAGAGCAACAAAAGAATCAATTTGAAAAGCGGTATAATGATATAAAAAAGAGCAGGTCCTGGTTGGTTACCAAACCTATTCGTATTTTGGGAAGTGCGCTAAAACGTTTTAAATGATTTCCCACTAAACTTAATGCTCACTTGATGAAAACATTGTCATTTCTGTTAGGAAATGATAATGTTTTTTTTTTTAATTCTACGGTCATTAATCGACCTTTAATTATATATTACGGCAAAATAAGTCATAAGGGTCTTAACTTTAACAAATGAATGCATTATAATAGCAGTTATGATTTAAATAGGAGGTGATATAGATGTCTAAAAAATTATTTATCCCGTTTTTAGTCCTTTTGTTTACCCTATCTTTCGTTCTGAACACCACAAGTGCTGAAACGAGCAGCGAAACCGCTGACAATGGTGACAATTGTATAGTAATTGACTTGAACGAATTGGATAGGGAAGTAAAGCAAGAATACTTAGATTTGGCCAATAAGTATAAGTCGGTATCTAGTTCTTGTGATACAACATCAAGTAAAACAAAAGAAAGTGAAACTGACGGTACTTCTGAAGAAAAAAATCAACAAATCCTGCTGAAAGTAAATGCACTAACAGAAGGTGAAAAACAAAAATTTATTGAGCCTTACCTAGCTGGAGATGAAACTACACCGGATAACTCAGAAGTACAAAATTCTCCTGAACAAAAAGCTGGGGTACCATCTAAAACTGAAAAGAATGATGAGGATGCAGCCAAAGCTGAAAATGTAAAAACAGATGAACTGCAAGAGAAAAAAACTAAAGAATCAGTAGCTAAGGAAGCTGACGAACCACAAGAAGAAACACCTGAGGAAACAGAAACTGAAAAGACGAAGGACACAAAAACCACAACAACTATCACCACTTTCAGTATTAATCAACCAAAAACTGTTTCTAGCAGCAACACTCTTCAAAGAGGAGACAGAAGTGCCAGTGTACTAGAATTAAAGAAAGATTTAATTGAATTAGGATTTGATGGTTATGGAATGCTGCTTACACAGTACTTTGGCGATGGAACTGAGAAGAATCTCAGAGACTTTCAGGATTTCTACCGTCAGGATGTAACAGGAGTTGCAGGGCAGAAGGTATTCGATCAGATTGATTTTCTGCTGCCGAATCCATTCAGCAATGGGAAGCGTCATGTAGATACAATTAAGCTCAAGAAAGACCTGATTGCATTGGGTTTTGATAACTACGGTATGAAGCTGACGCATTACTTTGGAGACGGGACGGAAAAAAATGTTCGCGACTTCCAGGATTTTTACCGTCAGGAAGTGACCGGAATAGCAGATCAGGAAGTATTTAATCAGATTGACTTTCTGTTACCGAATCCGTTTAGCAATGGCAAGCGTCATGTCGATACGATAGAGTTTAAGAAAAAACTCATAGAGTTGGGTTTTGATAACTACGGCATGAAACTGACGCACTACTTTGGAGACGGGACGGAAAAAAACGTTCGCGACTTTCAGGAATTCTATCGTCAGGAAATGACCGGGGTAGCAGGTCAAGAAGTTTTTGATCAGATTGACTTTCTATTGCCGAATCCGTTCAGCAATGGCAAACGTCATGTTGATACGGTAGAGTTAAAGAAAGATCTAATAGAGCTAGGCTTTGATAATTATGGCATGAAGCTTACACAATATTATGGAGACGGGACAGAAAAGAATGTCAGGGACTTCCAAAGAGCCTATCAGATGAAAACGACCGGAACTGCCGGTAACACCATGCTGGAGAAAGTTGAATCTCTTCTTAGCAATGGTAATCGCCATAACGATGGTGTGCTAAGTAGGGGAGACAGAAGTGCTAATGTACTAGAATTGAAAAAAGATTTAGTTGAACTAGGCTTCGATGATTATGGCATGCTGCTTACAGAGTACTTTGGCGATGGAACTGAAAAGAATCTTAGGGACTTTCAAGATTTCTACCGTCAGAAAGTAACCGGCGTTGCAGGACCGAAAGTATTTGAACAAATCGACTTCTTATTGCCGAGTCCATTCAGCAATGGCAGACGTCATGTTGATACAATAGAACTTAAGAAAGACCTAATCAAATTAGGCTTTGACAATTACGGTATGAAATTGACACACTACTTTGGAGAAGGAACGGAAAAAAACGTCCGTGACTTCCAGGAGTTTTACCGCCAGGAAGTGACCGGAATTGCGGATCAGGAATTATTCGATCAGATTGACTTTCTTTTACCGAATCCATTTAGCAATGGGAAGCGTCATGTTGATACGATAAAGTTTAAGAAAAACCTTATAGAGTTAGGTTTTGATAACTACGGCATGAAACTGACGCACTATTTTGGGGATGGAACTGAAAAGAACGTTCGCGACTTCCAGGAATTTTATCGCCAGGAAGTGACCGGAATCGCGGATCAGGAAGTGTTCGATCAGATTGACTTTCTTTTACCGAATCCGTTCAGCAACGGGAGACGTCATGTTGATACGGTAGAGTTTAAGAAAAACCTTATAGAGTTGGGCTTTGACAATTACGGCATGAAGCTGACGCATTACTTTGGAGATGGAACAGAAAAGAATGTTCGTGACTTCCAGGAATTTTACCGCCAGGAAGTGACCGGAGTAGCAGGACAGGAAGTATTCGATCAGATTGACTTTCTATTGCCGAATCCATTCAGTAATGGGAAGCGTCATATTGATACGGTAGAGTTAAAGAAAGACCTGATAGAATTAGGCTTTGATAACTACGGTATGAAGCTTACACACTACTATGGAGAAGGAACGGAAAAGAACGTTCTTGATTTTCAAAAGGAGTACAATCTCAAAGAAAACGGTATCGTTGATAAGGTTACGATGAGGGTATTACAAAACGCGGTAAATGGGTTAAATTATATACATTATGATTTAACATTAGCTGAAGCAGTAAATATCCAGATGAAGGCAAACCCTCAAACAGATCAAAACTATGCCTATGTTTCAAGTGATTTTATTAACAATGGTAAAGTCAATGTGAACACTTCTCTTAATGTAAGAAGTGGGCCAAACACGAATAGCGACATTGTTGGTAGTTTAAATGACGGGGAATCTGTTAATATCATTACAGAAGTTGATGGTTGGTATGCGATTGAACATTATGATGGTCAACAATGGGTGACCTCAACACCAGAGGATGTTCGCTATTACCTTAATCCGGAAAACTTCATAAATGATAAAAAGCAAAAGTTTCAATTCCTAGATCTAGCCAGATCAAGTGATATTACCACCAGTACCTTAAATGATTATCTACAGAATAAAGGAATTCTTGAGGGTAAAGGCCAAGATTTTATAGATGCTGCTAATGCAAATGGTATCAGTGATATTTACTTAGTTTCACATGCAACTCTGGAAACTGGTAATGGGACATCAACGCTTGCAGAGGGAGTGCCCGTTGATAAAAATGGCAATATTACCCGGAATTCAAATGGTAAAATTGCTAAAACTAGTAAAACCGTGGCTACTGTCTATAATATGTTTGGAATAAATGCTAATGATAGCAATCCAGTTGGTGATGGCGCCAAGAAGGCCTATGAGGAAGGGTGGACAACACCTAGAAAAGCAATTATAGGCGGTGCTGCCTTTATTGGAAATGGCTATATCAAAGATGGACAAAATACCCTCTATGAAATGAGATGGAATCCACAGGTGATGGCCGATACAGGAAGTTATGGGTCACAGTATGCAACAGATATAGGCTGGGCTTCCAAACAGATTACGTCCATGTATAACCTATATCAAAAATTAGGATTAAATTCTATGTACATGGACATACCACAATATAAGTAAATTAATCTATTAAAAAATGTATATTGCTTGCATAATCCTTTAAAGGGATATGCAAGCTTTTACTATATATTGGCACAGATGTAATACAAAAGCACTCATTCATCTCTCAATAAAACTGGTAGAAAAAATAATGAGCGCTTAATCAATTTAAAATCTAATTTATTTTGATGAAAATGTAGTTAAACTCTCCTTCTCATAAACTCTCTCCCCGCCAATAAACGTAGCTCTAACCGAAATATCCTTAATCGTCATTGGGTCTACCTCGGTTGGATCTTCCTCCAGTACTGCAAAATCGGCCTGTTTCCCTACTTCGATACTGCCGGAGTGTTCCTTTTCGAAGTTTAAGCTGGCTCCATAAATGGTCATCGATTTCAGGGAGGTCATCACATCGGTACGCTGGTCCGGCCCTAAGATTTTGCCTTCCCTTGTTACTCGGTTCACCGCTGCCCATACGGAAAAGAGTGGGGATATAGGTGTGACCGGACAATCGGAATGTAATGTAAAAAGTAGATCTTCGGCAATGGCATCTGCTAAAGGGCTGATGCGTCGTGCTCGTTCAGGCCCAAGGAATATATTTTCGTGCCGGTCGCCCCAGTAATAAACATGGTTGATGAAAAATGATCCGGCGATGCCCAGGTCCCTCATGCGGCGTAAATCATCTGGTGTTCCTGTCTGCACGTGTTCAATCCGGTGCTTATGATGTTCGCTTGGTCTCTTTTTTAATGCATATTCATACGCATCAATAATGGACCCAATTGCACGATCGCCGTTTCCATGAGTTGCTATCCGGAAGCCTCTGGTATGCAAATCAAGAACTTCTTCCTGGAAGGTGTTCTGTTCATGAATGAAATCCCCGTAAAGGTTCGGCTCCCTATAATATGGCTTTCGCAATGCCCCGGTGAGGCCTTGAATGGACCCGTCCTGAAACATTTTAGCGCTGTCGAGTGCTGCCATTCCATTTGAACTTTCCAGTATTTCCTGGTTCAGCTGTTCAGCAGTGTATGTTCCAAAAGCCTTCTCATCGGAAAGCAGGTCGTGCATGATCATTACCCTAGTCCGCATCGGGTTTAATCCTTGTCTGGCAGCTTTCAGGTGTACTTCCAGTTCTTCCAGGTCGGTTACTTTAGCATCTGAATTGGTTGTTATGCCGTGTGTGAGGTATTCGCTAGCTGCTTTTCCCAGGTCAGCAGTCATCTGATCCACCGTTTTGCCGGGTATTTTGTTAAAAACGGGTTCGATTGCGTCATGTTCATATAAAACACCATTTAAGGAATTTTGTTCATCCCGACCGAAATGACCAGCCTGCGGATCAGAACAGAAGTCATCCAAACCGGCATACTCCAACGCAAGAGAATTGGCGTATCCGAGGTGTCCTGAAATATGCCGGATGAAAACAGGATGATCAGGTGCCGCCCTGTCCAGGTCATCTCGGGTAATATGGCGCTTTTCTTTAATAAGCGTATCATCAAAACCAAAGCCTTCAATCCAGCCACCATTGGACGATTCTTGCGCCTTATTAGTAACGGCTTGCAAAATGTCTTCGATAGAATGGTTTGGAGGTGTGCTGCAATTGACTTTATCTGCCATCAGCGCATACATCAGGATGTGGTTATGTGTGTCAATAAACCCTGGCAGCAGCGTGGCACCTTGTAAATTAACGACAGACGTTTTCTCTGTCATGTCAACAGCATCCTTTGGCGGTTCAGGTGTGTTCCAGACTCCAGTAATACGGCCATTCTCAACTGCCACAGATCCTGCACGCGGATTGCTGTCATCCATCGTCAGCACATTCGCATTCGTCAATACTAAATCAGCTTTACCCATTTCAAATCCCTCATTTCTTTTTTATTTTGCCACTGTACCTTCGTAGCCTTCTTCCATGGCCAGTGACGGATCTTCTTCCTCTTTTAAATCAAAATAATAGGCAATTACTTTTTCATCAGCTGAATGTTTCGTGACAAGGCTGACTGTAACAAGCAAAACCAATGAAGTAATCATTCCCGGAATAATCTCGTGCAGTCCAAATGGTTTTCCGAGTAAACTCCAGATAACGGCAACAATTAATGAACCGATAACACTGGTAAGCATTCCTGTTTTGGTTGCCCGCTTCCAGAACATGGCGGCAAGTACCGGTGTAACCATTGTTATTGCTGATAATGCCAGGGCATAGGAATAGATAGCAATAACATCTGTAATAAAGAGGGCAATCAACAGCCCAAGTGTTGCCATACCGGCTACGGACAGACGGGAGACTTTAAGCACTTCTTGACTGCTGGCATCAGGATTCATCCAGCCCTGATAAATGTCTTTTGATATATTCATCGCTCCACTTAAGAGGAAGGATGTCGCGCCTGTCAACACGGCTGCAAATAGTGATACCATGAACAAGCCACCTATGGCTGGATGAAACACAGCAGAAAGAAACTGTGTGTAGACAAGGTCTGGGTCTGTGCCAGCGGGAAGTACTTGCAGCGAAATAATCCCGATTCCGATGGAGAACAAGGCAATGAAAAAGGTGATGATAAACCCTGTGGATACTGCACGCACGGCTATTTTTTCAGTTTTGGCAGATGAAATGCGCTGCCATGAGGTTTGCCAGACCAGATAGAACGGACCAAAGATGATTAGATAGTTAATCAGCTCTGTTGTATCCATGCTGAACAGGTTAAACATGTCAGGGGACGTATTATTCATAACCACATCCGGCCCGCCTACATAGTTGAGCCCAAATATGAACATGAAAATAAGACCCGCAAGAATTAAAACGGACTGAACAGCATCGGTCCAGGCTACACTCGGCAAACCGCCCATCAGAGTAAAAATGACCGAGATAACGAAACCGGCCAGCATCGCAGTTGTAACAGATATGTCCAGAACAGTAGTCAGGACGGACCCCATGCCGACAATCTGCATCCCAAACGTCGGTGTCATGTACAGAATACTGATGATCAGGGATGGGATGATGCCAGATGCCTTTCCAAAGCGGCGGACAAACAAGTCAGGGAGCGTATACAGTTTTAATTTGCGGATGGTGGACCCCAGGACGACGGCAAGCAATATCGAAAAGAACGCAACAGGAAGCTTGGTAAGGAACCAGCCAAGACCAATTTCAAATCCTTTGCCGGACGAACCAATTACCGCAGCGGAACCAAGGGATGTTGCGATAATGGTACCGCAAATCGGAAAGAACCCAAGGCTGAAATTGGCCATCGTGTATTCATCGGCCGTTTTGATTTTTCTGGAGTAATAAATGCTTACCGAAAAAATCCCTATAAGGAAAGCACCGATCCAAAATAGATACCAGTTCAATTTGTTTCACATCCCTTCTGTACTTTAACTGGATTTAGTAAACGAAATTGTGTGTAACAGCCGCAATGTGACTGTGTTCAGTATTTTACGTGCTGACTGTTGCAAAATTCAATATTGTTATAACGTTCGAACCAGTTGCTGAGGAAAAAATGCATAAAAGAGTTTGTTCAAAAAAGTCCGGTAAAAATGACACATCGAATTTCTTCGTTGGCTTGTTTCCCCGCTCCTTAGAAAAGAAAAGCCCTTTTCCTGCGTGCGATGCGGGTTCAGGGTAGCATTCCTTGTGCTCATGTATCTAAATACATACATTCCGCTGCTCGAAACTACGCCGCCTCGAAATTTGACGCACAGGACGTGCTAATGTCTGCGTTGCAACAGGACAAGGAAAGCTACGGCAGCACTACATCGCACGAAGAAAAAGTGCTCTGCTTTTTCGAGGACGTTGCGACCTTAGCCGACCGGTTCTTTTTATCCTCCTTTTTGAACACGCATTAAAAGAAGAGGCTGGAAAAAGGTGTTAAAGTAATGAAAAAATCCGAACTGATTTGACATCTTTCCTAATGGATGTCAAATCAGTTCGGATTATTAATATGATGGGTTTCCACCTAAACCAGCGAAAGAAAAATACGGAGACTCCTGGGGGAGCAAAGGCCTAGATGAGACCCCGCAGTGCGACAGCACGAGGAGGCTCATCAGCCGCCCCCGGAAAGCGAAGTATTTTTCTGTAGCGGTGGTTAAAACTCACCCCAGCATTATACAAGAATATTCCGGTTACAACTTGGTTTTCATGTTGATCATTTTCGTTTTATCCCAGCCTCTTACTTTACACTTATTTTCATTTCTTTCTCGAAAGTTTTATATTAAATGAGTACATATCTGAGCGGTAGGAGGCGTGTTCATATTCTACAAAGTTTCCATTTATATCGACTAGCTTCCTTTCGGCAATCAGCATACTGGTGCTTGCTGCAACTTCCAGCAGTTTTGCATCCTCCTTGTTAATCTGTTCGGAACGGATGACTTGGTCCGCTTCCAGTGACCGGATTCCTAATTCTTGTTCAAGCAAATCATATAAAGATACTTTATTTAAATCGTATTTCTTAATCTTTTTGCCCAGTTTTGTAGGATAGAAGTTATTTTCCACTCCCATGGGAATATTATCGGCATAACGGATACGCTTAAAATGAACTGCTTCTGTCAGTCCGGTTGATTTCTGGAGCTCTTCCGGCAATTGGACCACCTCTGAGTGGACAAGCCTGGCCCCGGGATCCATTCCCATGCGCTGAATGGTCTCTGAGGTGCTGCTTAAATTTCCAAGCCAGTCATTAATAGGTTTTAATACCACAAAGGTGCCGCGACCGGGCTTCTTTTCAAGCGTGCCTTCTCTCGTTAAAGCGTCAATGGCCTGTCTGACTGTACTGCGGCTGACATAGTATTCGTCGATAAGCTCACGTTCGCTGGGGATTTTTCCAGTATAGGTGCCTTCCAATATCCTTTGTTCAATTTTAGCTTTCAATTGTATGTAAAGCGGAATAGAATTCGTATAATCTAATGCCATAACATTCACCTTTTGTTTGAATAGTTAGATATAGTTATAGTTTAACACAAATTAAAGCACACCGTTATAGTAAATCATAGAATAGATAGTGCCTAAGTCCATTGAAATATGGTATAATTCATAGTGGAGTATACTAAAATAGTTAAAAGCAGGTGTTACTGTGATTGATACCGCTGATTTAGTAATCGCTTTTGTGATTTCTGCACTGACGACATTTTTTGTAACGCCACTAATCAGGAAAATAGCTATTAAACTGGACATTGTAGATAAACCGGATAATATAAGGAAGAGTCATGATAAAACGAAGGCTAGCTTTGGCGGAGTCGGTATTTTTATAGGGGCTTTGGCGGGCTTTTTATACCTGCAGCCGGAGCATCCACAAATGCAGGCAGTCATTATAGGGGCCTGTATTATGCTGGTTACTGGTATTCTGGATGATATATTTGAACTGAAGCCGTATTATAAGCTTGCCGGTCAGCTGCTTGCCGCGCTTACGCTTGTCTCATCCGGTCTTGTAATTGATAAGCTTACGGTTCCTTTCTTTGGAACAGTTTATTTAGACGGCCTAGCGTATGTGATTACGATTATTTGGGTGCTGGCAGCTTCTAACGCGATTAATCTGATCGATGGCCTGGACGGCCTGGCGGCAGGTGTCTCCGTAATTGGCCTATCTAGTATTCTGGTGATGGCAGTGATGGATTATCGAATAGTTGTGGCCTATTTGTGTGTCATCCTGATAGGAAGCTGTATAGGGTTTTTATATTATAATTTTCACCCTGCCACCATCTTCATGGGGGATACAGGAGCTCTTCTCCTAGGTTATTCCATTGCTGTCGTTTCGATGCTCGGCTTGTTTAAAAATGTGGCCTTGTTCAGTTTTGCTATTCCTATTATTGTTATTGCTGTTCCGTTTTTTGATACGACGCTTGCGATCATACGGCGGGCGATTAATAGGCAGGGGATTGCAACAGCTGATAAAAAGCATATCCACTATCAGTTAATGAAGATGGGGTACAGTCACCGGACAGCGGTTTTGATTATTTATGGATTCAGTGCTTTCTTCGGTGGTATGGCCATTGTATTTAATAGTGGAACAATGCTGTCATCGTTCATTATTTTCGGTATGATCATTGTTGGAATGCAGCTTATTGCAGAACTGGCTGGAGTTGCCATGGGCCATCAGCCGATTCTGAACAGGCTTAGAAGGATACTGGGACCAGGGAAAGTGGAATAAAGTTCTCTGCACCAAATAAAAAACACTTTTAAACCAGCAGCTGGTTTAAAAGTGTTTTTTTAATCATTCCTGAGTTGTTGTAGTTGTTGCTTCCGCATTTGTTTGACTGTCCGGTGTTTGTAATTCAAGGTGTTTTTTTAATTCCGCTTGAACCTCAGCAAGTGATTCCTGATTTGGAATTTGATAAGATAACCCGCTAATAGTCCGTGGATAGGTTTCAAGGGTAAGTTTATCAATATTGCTTACGCTGAAATCAGAATACTCTCTGAAGAACCCGAGACCTTCACTGATTTTCATGTTTGTTTTGACATTACTGCCTATCTCTTCTGCTAAATCATCAATTTTGGTGACGGTACTTACGGAAGTTGCTTTATCGATAATCGCTTTGATAGTCTGCTGTTGCCGTTCATTTCTTCCAATATCACCGCGGGGATCCTGTTTTCGCATTCTGGCAAAAGCCAGCGCTTCTTCGCCGTTAAGCTTCATTGGCCCTTCATAGAACTGCAGCATTTCATTGCCCGATTCTCTCTTCGTTCTCTGTTCAAAATCAAATGGTACATCGACTTTAATGCCGCCAAGGATATCAACAATGTTTTGGAAAGCCTCGAAGTTTACTGCAGCATAGTAGTCAATCGGTATATCAAGAAATTGTTCAACTGTTTCAATCGCCATTTTTTTGCCGCCATAAGCATGCGCATGGTTTATCTTCTCTTTTGTTCCATTCCCTGCAATATTAACTAATGTGTCACGAGGTAAACTTAATAGTTTCAGCTTTTCATCGTCTGGATTGAAGGTCGCAACAATCATGGTATCTGTTCTGCCATTTGCACCATTTGTGGAGTAATCTTCCACACCCAGCAGCAGCATGGATATTGGATCATCACTAATCGATACAGCCTCGTTTCGCATATCCGATTTCTCACGGCCTAAGTCGTCATATGATTCGCTTGCCGCTGTGTAAGTCTGGACGGACATATATACAACAGCCCCCGCCAGCATCAGAAACAAGGTTAAACCAACATAAACCCACCGGCGCAGTCGTTTTTTCTTCTTTTGCTTTCTTATATCTACACGTTGCTGCATTATTATTCTCCTCATAATAGTAATCTATGAAACATCAACCAACTTATTATAGCTAGCATCTCTTAATATCGCAATACGGTTCTAAGGATACCACACATTATAGACGAATTGATTTAAGAAAAAGTTACAATCTGATATCAATTTTTAGAATCGATCTCTTTTAATCTTTGAGGTGGAAATACCTTCTGTTCGAGGGAGATAAACGACATCACAGTAGTTTTTGAGAAAGTCAAATTTATTTTTCCAGTCATCGCCAATTACAAAAATATCAATATCGTACTCTTTCATATCGCTGACCTTTTGATCCCAACTCTCTTCAGGTATAACTTGGTCAACATACCGAATGGCCTCCACGATTACCCTGCGATCTTCAAAACTGTGGTATGCTTGTTTCCCTTTTTCATGGTTAAAGCTATCCGTAGATACAGCAACAATCAGGTAATCGCCCATCTCTCTGGCGCGGCGCAAAAGATTAATATGTCCGGGATGCAATAGATCAAAAGTTCCATAGGTTATGACTTTTTTCATGGTATCTCCTCACAAAAGGTATTACTTTCAGTTTACTATGAAGCTTGTCCTTTGCAAAGTATATTTACATTTCAGAAAGGGAAAAGAGACTGCTACTGCTATGGACAGTCCCTGGTGATCAAGTGTTGTTTTTATTATTTTCGGGCGAACCATTTGATTCAGTATAATGCTGTATATCCAGGTGGTTTTGCAATTCAGTTCTGACTTCTTGTTTGCTTTCGTCATTCACCTGGTAGTACCAAAGTCCATCCTCCATATAGCCGCCGCTGCCATCAAGACGAATGGTGTCCATCGAGATGTTCTCATCAAGGCCATACGACAGGAAGTTCTTCATATCGTCAAAAGTCAAATTGGTTTTCATATTATCCCCAATGGCATCGATTGTCTCGCCAAGTTTAAAGACGGAGGAGGCGGATGTTGCTTTATCAGCAATTTTTTTCAAGATTTCGCGCTGGCGTTTACTGCGGGCTATGTCATTATCATATTTGCGGGTTCTAGCTAATGCGAGTGCTTCTTCTCCGTTTAATTTTTGGTATCCGGGAGTTAAATGGATACTGTTTTTGTCATCATTGGAGTCGGATTCCCATAATTCGTACGGCACATCGTATTTAATACCGTCAAGAGAATTAACCACTTTTATAAACCCTTCAAAGTTAATCTTTGCATAGTAGTCCACTGGAACCTGCAGGAATCTCTCAACAGTTTCGATTGTTGCTTTAGGACCACCAAAGAAGTGGGCATGATTGATTTTTGTATATCGGTTGACTTCTGGAACATACACATAGGAATCCCGCGGTATGCTGAGAAGTTTAACGGAACTGTCCTCTTTATTAAAGGTAGCCAGTATCAGCGCGTCGGAACGGCTCTTTTGATTGTTTCTGAATTCGCTGTTATCGACACCTATAAAAAGTACGGATACATTATCCTCGACGGGATCGACTTTTTCCTCCCTGAGTGCAGATGTTTTATTTTTACGTCCGATATCTTCGTGAGAATCTGTTACAGTATCTTCCGTTTTTTTATATAAGTATGTGGCGTAACCTCCGCCTAATACTACTATAAGAAGCACAGGTATACTTATGATTAAAATCCATTTCTTCCTTTTAGACATTAAGATTTCTCCCCTTATTTCATAGCACCATTTTACAAAAAGTTGCACGAAATAACAATGAAGAGAAGGAGAAAATTGTGATATTGTGACGAATCGTATAAAATTGTATACAAAAGTAACATATAGTCGTATAGTATGGATATAAGACGAAGTGTGTAAAGAAATCTGCTATAAAGGAAGGCATGAGTAATGAGTCTGTTCGAAAAACTGCAATCAAAACAAGAAAAAATTGCCGTCATTGGACTGGGATATGTCGGATTGCCTTTAGCGATTGAACTGTCAAAGAAATATGACGTCGTTGGATTCGATCTGAATAAAGAGAAGCTCGATAAATATTTAACTGGAATTGATGTGACGCATGAAGTCGGTGATGACGCTGTCCAAAACACAAGCATGACGTTCACAAGCGACGAAGCGGATCTACAGGCTTGCAAATTCCATATTGTCGCGGTCCCAACGCCGATTAATACGGACAAAACACCTAATCTGAATCCGGTGATTGGTGCAAGCGAAACCGTCGGCCGCAATTTGACAGAAGGTTCCATTGTTGTGTATGAATCAACCGTCTATCCCGGAACAACAGAGGAGATCTGTATTCCCATTCTTGAAGAACAGTCGGGATTAGCGTTCGGCGCTGATTTTAAAGTCGGCTACTCCCCAGAACGAATCAATCCCGGCGATAAAGTCAACCGGCTGACAAGCATTATTAAAATCGTGTCCGGATCGGATGGGGAAGCACTGCGCGAAGTTTCCAATGTCTATGACTCGATCATTGAAGCCGGTGTACATGAAGCCGAGTCCATCAAAGTTGCTGAAGCCGCCAAAGTGATCGAAAACTCACAGCGGGACATCAACATCGCATTCATGAACGAACTCTCGATGGTGTTTAACAAAATGGACATTAATACCAAAGCGGTTCTGGAAGCAGCCGGCACCAAATGGAACTTCTTAAAGTTCACCCCAGGTCTTGTTGGCGGGCACTGCATTGGTGTTGACCCGTATTATTTCACATATAAAGCGGAACAGCTTGGACATCATTCGCAAATTATCCTTTCCGGCAGAAAAATCAATGACGATATGGGAAAATACATTGGTTCCAACATCATTAAAAAAATGATCCATGCCAAACATGAAATCAGCGGCGCCAGGGTAGGAATCCTGGGCATCACATTTAAAGAAGACTGCCCAGACGTGCGTAACAGCAAGGTAATCGACATCATCGAAGAACTGAAAGACTATGGCGTTGACGTCCTTGTTCATGACCCGCACGCCGACGCGGCAGCAGTGTACGACGAATTTAACATAGAACTAGTCGAAAAAGATCAGCTTCATGACTTGGACTGTGTCGTCATGGCAGTCGGTCACCAGGAATTCAAAGAACAGTACGACCTGGACATGCTCGACACCCTGTATAAGAATAACGACAAAAAAGTCCTCATCGACGTAAAAGGCATCATGGACCGTAGCGGATGCGAAGCCCACGGTTACCACTACTGGAGCTTGTAACGCCAGGACGTGGGCGGGATGTGGGGACAAGCTTTTTGTCCCACCAAATTTGGGCAAGTTTTGGCGGGGGTACGAGCAGGATTTTGTCCCGTTAATGAGAATTGAATGATTTTAGCTTTATGACCTCCATGATGGGAGGAGTCGAGATACTCCTTTTCATTATGGAGTTTTTATTTGGGCTGATCTTCTACTAGATTTCTGGTAGCAGAAAAAAAACGGTCGAATTGATCGAACCGGTTGATTCTTGAGTGAAACCGGTCGATAAATGGTAGGAACCGGTTGATACTTGAGTGAAACCGGTCGATAAATGGGTTGACCCGGTTGATACTTAACCGGTCGATAAATCGCTAGGAGTGGTTGATACTCGAGTGAACCGGTCGATAAATCGCTAGGAGCGGTTGATACTTGGGCGAAACCGGTCGATAAATCGTTAAGACCGGTTGATACTTGAGGAAAACTGGTCGATAAATCGTTAGGACCGGTTGATACTTGTGAGAAACCGGTCGATAAATGGTAGGGACCGGTTGATACTTGAGTGAAACTGGTCGATAAATCGCTAGGAGCGGTTGATACTTGAGCGGAACCGGTCGATAAATGGTAGGAACCGGTTGATACTTGAGTGAAACTGGTCGATAAATGGGTTGACCCGGTTGATACTTGATTGAAATTGGTCGATAAATGGGTTGACCCGGTTGATACTTAACCGGTCGATAAATCGCTAGGACCGGTTGATACATGAGGGAACTGGTCGATAAATGGGTTGAACCGGTTGATACTTGTGCGAAACTGGTCGATAAAATCGTTAGAACCGGCTGATTCTTGTACGAAACCAGCTGATAAATCGTTCCGAACGGCCAATACTTTATGGAAGTTAGGAAGGTATTTAGAAGGTATTTCTTTTGCGATGCCCCTTCCTAACATTACATACACTTCTTTCCCCTATAATCGGCTACCAACACCGAAAAGTGCTGCATTTACCGCAAAATTGGACATGGGGGCTTCTCGTTTGGGTTTCGTCCATGTGGAGACTCCTTATCAAATCGGAACCAAGAAGCTTTTGAATCGATTCGGAATACCATTAAGTGTGAGGGAGTACTGACTATAGGAACTATAAAAATTCCTTTTCGTCTAAATTACAAGTGGCACCCAGGGTGATTAAGTCCCTTTTATGAACGGGAATTGCAGACCTGTAATGCATGATAAATGGATATCATTTGTTTGCACTTCCACTTGTTAATTAAGGTCGTTAATAATTATTGTTGAAAGGTGCATGATGCATAATTCACGGGAACACTTCTTTCATCAAGTCATATTTACAATAAAAAAAGTTACTGAAGGAAAGTAATTAATCTGTTGACATTTATCATTGTATTTAGTATTATAAAAATAATCAAAAATATTTCTATATTCTGAAGTTTATTGGTTATAAGTAAGTACTTAAACTTAGATATTGTGTGACCTTTTAGGATTAAGATAATTATTCATCTGACCTATAAAATGTCACTTGTACAAATGAATGTCATTTTATTTAGACTTGAGCATCTTTTTATGAAAGCGAATTCATACATGGAAGGAGCCTGAATATGAAAGGTCAAACAAGCGATAGACCACCAGAAACAGATCCGAAATCCAGTGTTGAGAATTTATTTAATAAAAATGTTCATAAATCAAAGTTGGTTAAATTGGCTTTGATCGCCGTTATTGCTATATCAATGTCAATTTTTCATATGTATACATCGGGTTTTGGTGTCTTTGAAGCATGGCAGCAAAGATCTATCACATTATCGTTTATTTTACTATTAGTACCTATATTGTTTCCGTCAAAATTCAAGATAAGGTCCCTAAACATCATTGTTGATTCAATTTTTTTATTACTAGCAGTGTTGGTTGCAGTTTATTCATTACAGGTGTATCCGGATATTCTTTTTAGAAAGACTATTCCAAATCGTGCGGATACCATTATGGGGATAATTGCAGTGCTGCTGGTTTTGGATGGGACGAGAAGGGCTATCGGAAACTTTTTATCAATCCTAATATTACTTTTTGTTTTATATGCATACTTAGGAAATTACATGCCTGGTATGCTAACACATCCAGGTTTCAGCGTTGAAAGAATCGTTGCTACTTTTTATAACTCTACCTCTGGGATGTTTGGAATTGTATTAGGCGCAATGTCGAACTACATTATCATCTTTATTATATTTGGTGCCTTTTTGCTCAAGTCAAAAGCTGGTCAGCTCTTTATTGATCTAGCTTATTCTTTAACAGGTACAAAAAGTGGCGGTCCAGCTAAAGTGTCCGTCTTTGCTAGTGGTTTAATGGGAATGACACAGGGAGCTGCCGTCTCAAACGTGGCGACAACTGGTACCTTAACAATTCCATTAATGAAACGCGTAGGTTATAAATCGCATTTTTCCGGTGGTGTTGAGGCCGCGTCTTCGGTTGGGGGACAGCTTATGCCGCCTATTATGGGTGCATCAGCCTTTATTATTGCTGCTAATCTTAAAATGCCGTATATATACCTAGCACTATATGCATTAATACCTGCTGTTCTTCATTATTTAGCGGTTTTTTTTATGGTACATTTTCAGGCTAAAAAAAACAATTTACAGGGATTGCCAAAGAAGGAGTTACCGAACTTTAAGGATGTTATGAAGAAAGGGTGGCTCCTGTTTCTTCCAATTGTTATGATTATAGCACTCCTAGCCATGGGATATTCTCCACAGCTCGCCGGTTTTTATTCAATACTCGCTATAATTGTACTTTCTACGCTTCGTAAAAGTACGAGAATGAGTTTAAAGGATGTTCTGGCCGCTTTAGAAATTGGAGGAAAAAATTCAGTTTCAATCGGAGTTATTTGTGCTGCAGCCGGTTTGCTAATTGGAAGTGTCAACCTGACAGGTCTGGGTCTCAAGTTCTCTTCCATGGTGCTGAGTATTACGGGTGAAAGCATACTTCTTTCACTGGTTCTAATTATGGTTGCTTCCATATTATTGGGAATGGGAATGCCAACTGTTTCGGCTTATGTGATTTTGGCAGTTTTAGGGGTGCCAGCTCTAGTTGACCTTGGTGTTAACCCAATAGCGGCACATTTATTCGTGTTCTATTTTGCGATTATGTCAAATGTCACACCTCCTGTCGCGGTGGCAGCTTATACGGCAGCAGCGATTGCTAATTCAGATCCAAATCAGACTGGATTTTCTGCTTTAAAGATTTGCTTGGGTACATTCATAATTCCTTATATGTTTGTGTTTGGACCAACATTGCTGTTACAGGGAAGCATAGTGGATACGGTTGTAGCTATTCTGACTGCTGTAGCGGGACTCTTTGCATTAACGACTTCGCTGTCCGGCTGGATGTTAACTGATATGAAAATATATGAAAGACTTACAGGCTTCATAAGTGCAGTATTTCTAATGTATTCAGGAATCGTTTCAGATGGAATTGGAATGATGATGTTGCTTATTCTTGTCATCATTCAGTTCAATCAGCATAAAAAGAACCCCCATGTCACTCGTTTTCAGGAAGATTTGAGTAGTTAATTAATCTTTTAAAAGTTTTAAGGGGGTGGAAATAGAACAGTTCCAGTTTCTTGCTGAATTTAATCCAGTATCGTTAATCAAGTATGAGGAGGGAATTTAATGAAAAAATTACTGGGAATGACATTGTTGGTGCTCATGTTACTTATTTTGGGAGCTTGCAACGGATCAGAGGAGGAAGAATCTTCTGATGATGGGGATCTTGAAATGTCTAACATTGTAATCTCATCCGGTCCAATTGGTGGCGGATGGTACAATACGGCTGCAGGAATCGCTGAAATACTAATGCGGGAAATACCTGGTCTTAATGTAACAGTAAATGAGGGTGGTGGATATGAAAATATCAAGTTGGTAGACAAGGGCGATGCTCAAATTGGATATGCTTTCACAAATGACGTTATGTCCGGATTAACTGGGACTGGTGTATTTAAAGAAGATGGAGCCACTGAAAACGTCAATACGTTTTTATCATTATATAAGTCTCATTTACAAACGGTAACGCTTGCGGATAGCGGAATTGAAACATATGCAGACTTTGGTGATAAGGATATTCTTCCGGGGGAGGCATCTTATGCAACGGTTCAACATGTTGAAAAAATATTAAATTATTATGATATATCTTATGACTCGATACGGGAGAATGGTGGCAGTGTCTCTTATACCGGCTATTCTGACATGACTGGCTTAGTGAAAGATGGCCATGCGGATGTGGCAATAGGTATGACAGCAGCACCGTCAGGGTTTATTATGGAGCTTAACGCACAAGATGATATTAAATTTGTAGAACTGGAACCTGAGGTACAGGAATATATACAGGAGGAAGTCCCTGGAATTGTACCTATGGATATGCCTGCAGGTACCTATGATGGACAGGATGAGGGGGTATCCACAGTTGGTTCCTATACAAACCTTGTAATGAGTAGCGAGGTACCAGAGGACTTGGCTTATAAAATAACAAAGGTCATAATGGAAAATAGGGATGAATTAGAAGAAGTAGATTCCGTATTATCTGATTTTAATGAAGATACAATGGTAGAAGGGTTGGAGGAACAAGATTTACATCCGGGTGTGCTAAAATACTTGGATGAAAAGTAGAATTTGATTTTTTATCTAGTGTACACAATCGAAAAAATCGTTCAAAGTGACACGATAAAGAGGTCTACTTATCTGTAGGCCTCTATATTATATTTCAACTTTTTTTCCTTAATTAAAAATTTGAATTGGATGTATAACTATTTCAATTAATTGCTTCACCACCGATGACCAACAGCTTAGAAGGCTGTTGGTCATTGAATCTTTTTGGAAATCCTCTCAACCGCTCTCCGCCCAAAAAAGTCTTAAGTCACCGCCCGTATTCATTGGCAAAGGTGCCCGTCACAATTTCTAGCAGCGAGACAGAAGACACCTCCATCCCTTTATCCCGACATTCCAAATTAATTCAGATGTAAGCGTCAAATAAAATACACATAGGAATAAAAGGGCATCCATGCGATAATCTTCTTAGAAATTATTTCAGGAGGTTATGCGATGACCCTAAAAGACAAACGAATAGAATGGAAAGCACGCTATGATGCTTGGAAAGAAAGTGGACTAAGTGTAGCCGAATGGTGTCGTAATCAGGAAATCAAAATCCACCAAATGTACTATTGGGTACAGCGATTCGAGAATTCCGGAAACGGAGCCAACACAATGGCTCGCCGTCCAAGTAGACGAAGAAACCATAGCTCCTGAAGGAAAAGGACCCATCTTTATTCACTTTGACGCCATCTCCGTCGAGGTACGTCCAGGTGCTAATGTTGGCCTACTGTCCGATATCATCCATGTCCTGCAAAACCAATGCTGACGAATTTTCAATTCGAGCGCGTGTACTTGGCACGCGGCAACACAGATCTTCGCAAATCCATCGATGGGCTGGCGGTCATTGTAAAAGAATGCTCTGATCTTGATCCCTTTTCCCCTTGTCTGTTCGTATTACAGCCCACGCCAACTTCGTTGGCTGTTGGATGGTTTGCCAATTGAGCAGAAGCAGGCACACCGGGAAGTAAAAGCACGTACCATTCTATGAAAAATTGAAATATGAAAATACGGGAATTCGAAAAGGCAAATCGGGTTCTTTTTCGTATACTTATTTTATGGAGAAAACAGCGCATACATCAAACAAATCAATTGAATATTATAAAGCGCAAAATGAAAAGCTTGAGATGGAAAACGAGGCGTTAGAGGCAAAAAAATGGTACGAAGAACAATTTCGGCTAAGCCTACCATGAAAATGAGGCCATAAACGAGTAAATCTTTAAATGATAGCGTACGTTTTAATTCTTGTTTGTAGCCAAACTTTCCTATCGTCGTACCATTCGTGTTTTCTGACATACACTTCTCCTCCTTTGACATTGAAAGTTCGATTACACAACACCATTTCAAGAGGTGAACGTCACCTTGATAAAACAATATGCAGGTCAGTGAGAGAATAGACTTGCTTTGTTGTCTATTCCAAAGGGGAGCTATACTTCCGACTGTATTGTATCTTCATCCTTGTAAAGATCAACTGAAGGAGTTCAGAAATAGAAATTTCCGTGCTGCCCCAAACGGTTTAACTAGATTATAGATACGAAGTGTAACTGCTAAACTGAAATAGAAAGTTTCCGCTACATAAAAATGAACACTCCCCGGAATGGTGGAGATAAAAAGTTGCAGTTTCCGGATCCATGCAGTATCACCATGTTTCGTCACTACTACAATCGAATTGGGGGAAGAAAAAGTGTCATGTCCAAGTTCAGCATGACACTTTTTCTATATGACAGTCGATTATGGAAAATAAACGGTCATTTATCGGTCCCGTTCCTATCGTAGCCTGGGAACATTTATTACCTTCGAGTTGTCTGGTTTTGTACCAACGCCCGTTTCAATGACATATTTCCCTAAAATATTGCCCGGGCAATAAGAATGTGAAAAGGTGTCGAAGGTTAAGGTTATTTTCCTCACATTTAGTAGATCATTTGGGGACTATGATTGACCCAAGCGACTGGAAATCTTGCTGAAGCGAGAACGTCTCGGGCATCATACGATCCTCTTTTGAATTAATCTTACTTTTTCATCGATATGGCAAAGTGCATTCTAAAGGATGCTATTTAGATTTACCTTAATTATTACAGACATGATATAGGAATTTTGAGAAAATATGAGTATATGCAGGGATAAAGTTGAAATATGAACGATATAGGCCAAAGCTATCAATAATCACGATTGATAGTTTTAAAATTTATTGGGTAGTATAGAATGTAAATAGTTTAAGGGGTGGATGCATTTTATATGGTAAAAAAACTTCGTGTAATTAGTTTGGTTGTTGTCATGTTTGCTTTTATGCTGTCGGCATGCGGGAACAGCAACACCCAAAACGAGAATGGAAATGATTCTGCAAATAACAATAAAAATGAAGATACAATTGAGCTTGGCCAGGAAGAGCTGTCATTGCCCTATGTTTCTTGGGCATCTACTGTTGCGAGTGTTAATGTTGTCAAAGCCGTACTTGAAGACGTAGGATATGAGATAAACGCACAACAGGTGGAGGCGGGCGCCATGTTTTCAGGGCTTGCCAGTGGATCTGGGGATTTTTCAGTAGGTGCTGTGACACTGCCAAATACACATGCTGATTACTGGGATGAATTTGGCGATCAGATTGATGATATCGGTGTAACAATGGAAGAAAGTGTTACCATGGGCTTGACTGTACCTTCCTATGTCAATATTGATTCCATTGAAGATATGGCGGAGAACAAGAATAATATTGGGGATAATACTGATTGGACCATTGTCGGAATCGACCCTGGTGCAGGCGAAATGAAAATTACAGAAAATGACGTGATGCCGGGATACGGACTTGATGAGTGGACATTGCAAAGCAGCTCCGGTCCGGCCATGACTGCTGCATTAAAAAGAGCTATAGAATCAAAAGAACCTGTCATTGTGACGCTTTGGGAGCCGCACTGGGCGTTCATCGAATGGGATCTGAAATATCTGGAAGATCCCGAAAATTATTACGGCGAACCGGATAGTATACATGCGGTTGCCCGAGAAAAATTGAAAGAAGATGCGCCTGCTGCATATAAGATTCTGGAGCAATTTCAATGGGAATCTGAGGATATGGGCGAAGTGATGAGTATGATTCATAATGGAATGGATCCTGAAAAAGCTGGAGAAAAATGGGTCAATGATAACCAGGATAAGGTGGAGACATGGACGGAGGGTGTGAAGTAATAACCTTTCCTGTTATCAGGACGAACGATTCAACTTTATTCGTGTGGTAGGATATTAGGCCAGACCCTGTAATACTTTAGTGTGTGCCAGAAAGCTACGGAAAGAGCTTGCAGCGAAACGCAAAATGAAAGTGTATTTACTCTTGCCAACAGAATTGTGAATTCCTTCTTTTTTCGTTCTGTACATAGGCAATACAAGGTACATTAAAGTCGACATATTCAATCTCAAACAAATGGCAACCGCACCATCCAAATGAGGGTTGTTGCCATTTGTTTAAGGAGACTTTGCAATTGAGTTACTATTTACATTTTCACTACGAGTCGTGCAACGTCTCCATTCTGTAGTCTGTCGAACCCTTCATTGATTTCATCCAACGTAAGTGTATCGGATAGAAGCTGATCGACAGGTAACCTTCCTTGCTTAAATAGCTCGACGAAATGTGGAATATCCCGCGAAGGAACACAACTTCCAACGTAAGATCCTTTTACAGTCCGTTCTTCTGCTGCAAGGGTCACTTGCGGAAATGAAAATTTATGTTCTGGATGTGGTAGTCCCGTTGTGACAGTAGTGCCTCCCCGTTTTGTAATTTGATAAGCAACTTCCATTGCAGGAACAGCTCCGGCAGTTTCAAACACATAGTTGAGCCCTCCACCGGTTGCTGATTTTATTTGATCCACCACGTCCGAATCACTGGAATCATATACAGCGGTCGCCCCTAACTGTTTGGCTATATCAAACTTATCCGGGTTGATATCGAGGGCGATAACTTCCCGTGCGCCGGCAAGTTTTGCTCCGATCACTGCGTTTAGACCGATACCACCAAGACCAACAACAGCTACACTGCTTCCAGGCATCACTTGGGCAGTATTAATGACCGCACCGACCCCGGTAATAACCGCACACCCGAATACTGCGATTTGCTCAAATGGAATTTCCGGATCAACTTTTACAATCGAATTCGTGGAAACAACCGCATATTCCGCAAATCCTGAAACACCTAAGTGATGATTAATTTTTCCCTGCTCTGAATTGAGTCTCCTGCCTCCATTTAGCATCTCACCATCATTGTTCGATTTGGCTCCACGCTCGCATAATGCAGGACGGCCTTCTTTGCAGGGGAGACATTGTCCACAACTTGGGATAAAGGTGCATACGACGTGATCTCCTTTTTCAAAGTCCGTCACCCCTTTTCCGACTTGGACGATTTCTCCTGTTGCCTCATGTCCTAAAGCCATCGGTGTTGGTCTAGGACGGCTCCCATTGATTACCGAAAGATCGGAGTGACATAGGCCAACCGCTCCTATCTGTATTAATACTTCATCTTGCTTTGGCTCATCCAATTCCAACGTTTCAATCTTTAATGGTTTGCTTTCAGCATATGGTGTTGGTAAACCCATTTCATGTAAAACAGCTACTCGTGTTTTCACATTCTCACTCCTTTGCCGTCATTACTCATAATATCCTTCCGTGGATTTTCTGAATGAGTTAAATTGTTCACTATCATGTCCAAACCAAATTTCTGCATTGGTTTCTTTCGCCAGGCGTTTGATTCGTTCAGCAGATTTTGCCCAACCAATTGAATCATATATAATACCGGGCGCCTTCAGCGGAGGCCCAATACTCTCAGCGGTATAAATAGCATCAGAAGCTAAAATGATGGAGCCAAGTTCTGATAATTCGACCTGTAGGCCGATCATCCCCCAAGCGTGTCCACTTCCAAAGTTAAGTATTTTCACACCATCTACCAATTCTATATTATCTTCGTAAGGTTTAATCGTTTGCCATGTTAGATTGTTTTTAATCCATGCATCAATATCCGCCCAGATATAAGCCCCACTCTTCTGATTTCTTGCATATGTTTGCATGGTTCCGTTCAATTCATCTTCATGAACAATAACTGTGGCATTGGTGAAATATTCAAGGCAACCTGCATGGTCTAAATGTAGATGGGAGGCAACTACGTAATCGACATCTTTTGGATCGACATTTATTTGTTCCAGACGATTATACAAATAACATTCCTCACTAGCTGTGTATGGAAATGCTTTTTGTGTTTGTTCAATCCAGCGTCCTTCTGATCCCATTGCATTTGGGTTGCACGCTGTATCAAAAAGAATTTTTCCTTCCGGATGATCAATAAACACCGTATAAATTGGAAATTCTACCATTTCGTTAGGAGCATTAGGGTTATCAATTGTAGCTTGATTAGAAGTTGCGATCATTAAATTTTTATCCATCTTCATTCGCCCATTATCCAGCACGTAAAGCTTAGGCCTTTCTTTCTTTACATTTGCCACATTAATTTCCTCCCTTGATAATTGAAAACGTTTCTAAAGCCAACTAGAAAATGTAAATATACTTCAATAATTTTGATTTATGGTTAACTTTATGCGCTTTCGTACAAGGTTATGTTTAACGTCTGAAATAATAAAAAATATTGATTCTTGGGTAATTTCATGTTATCCCTCCTTGTAAAGCCCTTGAGGAAAAAAACTCTTTTTAATGGACAGAAACCGATAAGCATTCGATTTGACTCAAGCGGGCTTAATGGAGGATATGTATATTTTGTACGTGAGTCAGGCAGCTGCTTAATTAAAATAGGAAAGGCTAAAGACCCGGAGCAGCGCATGAGTAATGACTTCGGTACACTCATGCCCTATGATTTTGAAAGTAGAATATCCTGAAGGTTAATTAAAAAAAGTAGAATAGTAAACTTTAATTTAACCGAATAAGTTAATTTTAAGTCAGAATAATTAAAATAGATTGACATTTGTTGGTGGTAATGTTAGGTTCATAGTAAGCTTTTGAAATTGCCTGCACATAATACCTATCACAACTTACTAATTTTATAGAGAGAAAAACGCAGAAAATGCAGAAGGCCGGTTTTATTGCTATCTTCGGGCAAGTCGCCTATTGAAGATAAATAATAGTTAAGGAGTGGTTTGTTTGTCTCTTTCAGTTAAACAATTGCTGGAGAACAAAGGAATAAAACCAAGAGAGGAACATCTGGACATTTTAGAAAATCGGTGGGAAGGGATGCAGTCTCTGCGAGGGAATTTGGAAAACGCAAACATAGATGATGCAAACATGAGCTTGCGTAACATACCTGGAGGTGATCATGTTGAGTAAGGAATTGGCGTCAAAATCAGTTGAAGAGTTGGCTCCACTTATTGAGAACAAATCGGTTTCTCCGGTAGAGATTACAGAAGCAGTGCTCGATCAGGCGGTAGCAACGCAGGAAACGGTTAATTCATACATGGAAATATACAGGGAAGATGCACTGGAAGAAGCGGAAAAAGCGGAAACGGAAATTAGCAATGGGATTTATCGCGGCATGTATCATGGTATCCCAATGGCTATCAAAGATATTATTTACATGAAAGATAAGGTAACGACCATGTCTTCCAAAATCCATAAAGATTTTGTATCTGATTATGATGCGACAGTCGTTTCCAAATTAAGAGAGGCAGGCGTTGTTTTTACTGGTAAATTGAGCTTGCATGAGTATGCCTGGGGTATAACAAACAACAATCCGCATTATGGTCCTGTGCGAAATCCGTGGAATTTGGATAAAATACCGGGAGGATCAAGCGGTGGTTCAGGGGCGGCTCTTGCTGCTGATGCAACCGTTGCTTCACTGGGGACGGATACTGCTGGCTCCATTCGAATTCCCTCGTCTGCCTGTGGAACTGTCGGCTTAAAACAGACTTACGGACGAGTTAGTAAACATGGCGTTTACCCGTTAGCATGGACGCTTGACCATGTTGGGCCAATGACGAAAACGGTCAAAGATGCAGCAGGTTTATTGCAGATTATTGCCGGGTTTGATAAGAATGATCCAACGACTGTAAATGTTCCTGTCGATAATTATATGGAACAGATTACCGGTGATGTGAAGGATCTTGTCATTGGCGTTAATGAAGACTATTTCTTCAATCGTGTAGATTCCGGTATTGAAAAACTTGTTCGTGACGGCATTCAGAAACTTGTCGATCAGGGTGCGAAAGTGCAGGAAGTTAAAATACCTGCATTGCAATATGCCGAATGGGCAGAGCTTATCACATCACTATCAGAAGCATCGACAATTCATCACAGTGATTTGCAGACGAGGCCACAAGACTTTGGAAATGACATTCGTATGCTGTTTGAATTAGGTGAGCTTCCTTCAGCTGTGGATTACTTGCAGGCTCAGCAGGTGAGACGGCAGTTAAAGCAGGATTTCCAGAAAGCCTTCGAGCAAGTGGATGTACTCATGGCGCCAACGTTACCAGTGCTTCCAAATGATATTGGTGACGACTTTGCTGACTTAAATGGCGAAAAAGTAGACTTGATTGATAACATTATTCGCTTTATGGGACCAGAAAACTTAACCGGACTCCCAGCTCTTTCTGTCCCATGCGGATTCAGTAAAGGGCTCCCGGTAGGAATGCAAATTATTGGCCCTGCATTTAAAGAGGGAAGAATCCTGAATGCCGGCTACGCATTTGAAAAAACCAATCCGATGCAAGGAAAAAGACCAGGTATATTGGAAAAGGTTTAAAAATGTTCAATAACCCACCAGGCATCTTAACTATGGTGGGTTATTTTTTAGGGGAATTGGGGGGATCATTTCCAGAGTAAATGATTGCGGAGGAAGTATTATAACTCAACATTGGGATGGTCTGATGTACGACATTCTTGCGTGTTGACTTTTCGTTATTTAACATCTCCTTTATTCGTGTCTAAAATCTTGTTCCATTATAGAAATAAGATTATGATTTATCTCAATGCCGGATGTAAATGCAATAAACAGATGAACTTCACCAGCTTGATTTATTTTTATTTATAAGCAGGTGGAAAGGTTTGTACAATCCATAAGGTACAAACCTCATTCCAGACCCAGACCTTCATACACTTTCTTGGTACTCCATGAGCTCTACGTCACTTCCAATATAACGTTGAAAGGTTTCCAGAGAACGGAGGATGGCCATGGGATCAAGATTTCTTACAATGAACACTAAAAACGATTGGGATACGTCTTCCGGCCAATTATCCAAATGTTCTGGTGGATGGATAATATGTTGTACCCCATTCAGATTGGTGGGAGCTTCCTCGCCAACATCCAATATTCCCTTAACCCTTAACACATTCTCGCCGTGTGTATGCAGAAGAAGGCTCAACCATAGCGTAAACGCGGTCCAGTCCAGTACTGATGAAAAAGAAAAAGAAATGGATTGTACTTGTGAAGACACCCCTTTAAAGTATTGGCGTTCAGGCAAACTATGAACAGTGGGCTCAGCAGAACTTTTTTGAAGGACATTTGGATCCACGATGCCATTTAATGCCGTATATATCTGGGCTGATGGATTTATCCCCTTTATTTGCTTCATAACCATTTCTTTCGTATCATCTGTCACTAAATCACTTTTGGTCAGGATTAAATGGTCCGATACACTAACTTGCTTAACAAATTCAGGACTTTTTTCAAATTGCAGTTGTGCATTATCAGTATCGACTGTCGTGATAACTAGTTCAACATCAAAGTGATTTTGCAGCATTGGGTTATTGAGGATGGTATAAACGATTGGTGCTGGGTCGGCAAGCCCTGTTGTTTCGATCATGATGCGTTCATAACCTTCTTCCAGTTGTTCATGTTCAAATAGTAGTTCTTTCAGTTCCTGCTCCAGATCATCACGGGAATTACAACACATACACCCTGAGTTTATGAGTGATATTTTTTCCTGAGATTCTCTTAGCAAATGGTGGTCTAGTCCCGCTTTGCCAAATTCGTTAACAATCACAGCAGTCCTTTTGTTATCAATCTGTTGTAAAAGATAGTTTAAAACGGTTGTCTTTCCGCTCCCTAAACATCCGGTGACAATAGTAATTGGAATTTTTTGTCCCATTCTATATGCTCCTTCACTTCAACTTTTGGAGTAACGTGTCATCTAGAGGATCAATCGGTTGACCAGCCATTTCCTTTGCTTGTTTCCAAATCTGTCCTAAATCGTGGATGACAGCCATTTTTCCTTTATTATTCATCATTATAAACTTACTATTATTCCACTCTTTCAAAGTAATGCCATGAGAACTTAATAGGTCATTGCATATCTTGGTTCTAAGAAGTCTAGAACGTTTTCGCTCCCTTTGGAATTGACCGGAGACAACCGTATCAAGCTGTCTCCTTTCCATATCTGTCCAGTGAATTTGTTCGATAAATTCGCCGCAAAGTATGCACATCACAATGTCACTCCATTTCATAAAAGAACGCCCCAGGAACAGAAGGGTTACGTGTAGATTCACCTGAGGCACTCCATTTATATATTTATTTATTTTGACGGCTCAGAAAGTCGTCGGCAATTTCGTTAAATGTCACCCACTTCACACCTTCATGTGAATTAAAATATTCAATAAGACGTTCATGCATTTTTAATACCTGGGGACGGCCGCTTACGTCGGGATGAATTGTCATAGGAAAAATAGCCCGATCCATATTTTCATACATCCAGTCAAACTGATCCTTCCACAGTTGCTCTATGTCACGAGGGTTTACAAATCCATGGCTGTTAGGAGATCCCTTAATATACATCATTGGAGGTAAATCATCCAAGTACCAGTTTGCCGGGATTTCTACAAGGGTTGTCTCTGTTCCTCGTTTTAGTGGTTTCATCCACTCTGCGGCGGTTTTTCCGTAATCAATTTTTGTCCATTCGTCACCAACGCGTACAAAATATGGTGAGAAGTCATTATGCATCAAACTATGGTCATATTTAATTCCATGCTTATACAATAATTCGTTGGTAACATTCGAGAACTCCCACCATGGCGCAACGTATCCAGTTGGTTTCTTTCCTGTTAAATCTTCAATCAGGCTTATCGATTTGAGTAATACATCTTCCTCTTGTTTTGGTGTCATCGCAATGGGATTTTCATGCGAATAACCATGTGCACCGACTTCGTGCCCGGCATCAACAACCATCTTCATTTGTTCAGGGAACGTTTCAATTGAATGTCCGGGAATAAACCATGTTGTGGTTAGGTTATATTTTTTAAATAAATCCAGTAGTCTTGGAGCACCTATTTCACCGGCAAACATTCCTCGGGAAATATCATCTGGGGAATCCTCCCCGCCGTAAGAGCCTAACCAGCCAGCAACTGCATCAACATCAACACCGTATGCAACAAGAATTTCTTTTTTTGCCATCATAATCCCTCCAGTTTTTAAGGTTGACTTACCCTTTCAACATTTTGTTTCATTTCAGTCCATGATTTGTTAGAAGATAACATCGTACCTAATAAAATACGTGCTTTTTCACCTGATAAATCACCAGCAAACCATGCACCTGCGCGTTCCAGATCTTTTCCACCGCCATTTCCATAAACAGGAAGTACTTCACCACGAATACAGCGTGACGTCACAATAACAGGGATACTGTTGTCGACTAAGCGTTTTACTTCATGGGGAATTGTTTTATGAGCGTTACCGCGGCCAAACGCTTCGATAACGACACCAGAATAGCTATCTGTTATTCTTCTGAATTCTGCACCATCCATACCAATACCTAAGCGGACTAAAGCAACGGGTTTTGGGATGGTTGCTTCCAGACTTGCGGAAGGGCTTACATTTTGGCTGGCAATCACTTTCTGATTATCTACCCGACCAACTGGCCCCCAACCAGGTGAATCGAATCCTTCCAGTGCGTTCGTGTCTATCTTACGAACATCGCGGGCCGAATAAATAAATCCTGCGAATACGACCAACGTTCCAAAATTCGATAGTTTTTCTGACTGAGCAGCATAAATGGCATCCTGTAAATTTTTGGTACCGTCACTGAATGAATAGGAAGCATCGAATTGTGCGCCCGTTAGAATAACTGGTTTTTGGTATGAATTAGTGACTAAAGACAAATAAAATGCTGTTTCTTCAATAGTATCCGTTCCATGGGTAATGACAACACCTGTAACGTCCGGATTTTTTAAAGCTTTCGTGACATCGTTTGCAATTTTAAATAATGTTGAATAATCGAATGTATAGCTGCCGATTGTCACAGATGATGTCACCTTCACATTACTTTCGATTCCTAATTGTGTCATCAAATGCTGACCCGAAAGAGTTGCTGATACATCACCGTTTTCATGGGGAAGGGAGGCAATGGTTCCTCCAGTTGTAATCACCTGTACATGTCCCAAACGAATTTACTCCACCTTTCCTGATGGTGACGTTTCATCATATATTAAATATTGTTCGCCTAATCTAACTTTGAATTTTTTTATCCCCCTTTTAGAGCGTATTATTGACTTCATATTTTATTAGCAAATTTCATGCCAAAATGACCGGATAACTCTAAATAGAATTGATGTACTGTTAAATGGGGATTTAATGGAAAGCAAGTCAATTATTCTAATGATTTTTGTTATTTTTTCATGCATTATTGCAATGCTATATTCCAAATTGCATGAAAGTGTGGAAAAGTTTATAATAATTATATCGAAATCTATAGTCAGGGGCGATTACAATTGAAGCAAGCTTCCTCTCATATATCAGATAGAATGCCCTCATTAAATAACCAATTAAAGCAAGAAGTTGAACTATATCAAACGGCAATTGATGATTTACAGGCAATCTTTGATAATTCATATGATGTGCTTTATGTTGCTGACGGGAAAGGAAAAACGTTGCGTGTCAGTTCGGCTTGCCAGGTATTATGGGGTGAAGAACCTGAGGACTTAATTGGAAAATCAGTCTATGAACTTGAGGAAAAGGGAATTTTTCAGCCATCTGCTACTCGGATTGCGCTTGAACAGGGGAAAAAGGTTCACATTATCCAACGTACAAAGGAAGGCCGGACTTTAATGGTTGTCAGTACGCCCATTCGTGACTCGGAAGACAATATAACACGTGTTGTCAATGCTTCCCGGGATATGACAGAATCTCATAAACTGGAAGAAGAGTTAAATGAGATGAAAATGTTGATAGATGGCTATCGCAACCAGCTATCCAGGCCTGGAACAAATAGCCAAGATAAACTTATTTATCGAAGCAGGTCGATGAATGACATTATTTCAATTCTACCTCGGCTTGGTACGGTTGATTCAACAGTTCTGATTACAGGTGATTCGGGTGTTGGAAAAGAGGTTGTGGCAAATTATATTCATGAAAATAGTCCAGGAGACGATAATCCATTTATTAAAATAAATTGTGCGTCGATTCCCGAAGCATTATTGGAAAGTGAACTTTTTGGCTATGAGCAAGGTGCGTTTACTGGGGCCGGTAAAAAAGGAAAAGCAGGACTTTTTGAATTAGCGAATGAAGGAACACTTTTTCTTGATGAAATTGGGGATATGCCGTTACAACTGCAAGGCAAGCTATTGCGTGTATTGCAGGAGGGCGAATTTATGCGAATTGGTGGACAAAAACCCATACACGTAAAAGTCCGAATTATCGCGGCTACGAATCAGAACTTGGAAGAGAAAATAAAGGAAAACTTGTTTAGAAGGGATTTATTTTATCGGCTCAACGTTATTCCTATTGACATACCGCCTTTACGTGATCGGAAAGAAGATATATTTCCACTTATTCAACATTTTTTGGAAGGGTTTTCATCAAAGTTTAATATGAAAAAAGTTTTATCTCAAGATGTTATTAACCTTTTAGAGGAATACTCATGGCCTGGTAACGTACGTGAATTAAAAAATATTGTTGAGCGAATAGTTGTTATTTCTAATTCACAGGAAATTAACCTGGAAACTATTCCTAGTTATATTAAGGATTCTTTTGTTAAACAGAAGAAATCCCCTCTCATTTTCCATGAGGATAGGGGTTCGAATGGTAGCGAAAGCATTATTCCGTTAAAGGAAGCGGTCATGCAGACAGAAAGTCACTTTATTCAAAGAGCAGCCCGGCAATGTTCCAATCTAACACAGATGGCACAACTATTAGGTGTGAATCAATCGACCGTATCCCGTAAAATGCAGAAATATGGTTTGTTGGATAAGGAGTAATCGTTGTCCATTCCGTGATTTCAAATTATGCTATTTAAGGGGAGTCGAACAGGTGAAGGAGTTCTTTTATTGTATATTTCACGGAAAATACGGACTGAAGTTTGCTGATAGTGGAATTTTGCTAGCAGAATTCCACTATCAGAGTATTCCTTTCTGGTTTTTGGGTTTTATCTTTAATCTAGTGCTAAAATATATTTGGTCGCCAAAAGAATTTATTGAATGCCACTTCCTTATTGAATTCTATACCGTTTCTTTTTGTATTAGATTGTATATGTCATGCCAGGGTTTTATTCTCTCAAATGCGGAACTTGCTGCAAGTACATCTTCATCTGCGTATCTCTTTCCGATAATTTGCATTCCAACTGGTAGTTTACTATCACTCAATTCTTGTTGTGAACGATTGATCCCTAAATCAACCTTCTCGACATGAGCACCCATATCTTCAAAAGCTTTTGCAGAATTTGTTATAACGTTCTTAACCTCTTGATCTACAGGAAAGACATCAAAGTTAGGACTGTAAGCAATTTTCCACCCTTTTATTGAGCGCCCCAGTGCCCTACTAAAATCATAATCCGTATCAAGACTAAAAGGATCTCTCGGATGATAGCCACTTAATGCATTTAATCCAATAGCCGCATCCTCAACATTTCTTGTTAATGTTCCTTCAAATAGAAAAATGTTGCCGGCACCGAATGCATTAGGGCGGGATACGAAAGGAACTCTGCCAAAAGAAGCCTTATAGCCATATAATCCACACCACGATGCAGGGATTCGGATGAACCGCCCCCATCAGTTCCAACTCGATGTGCTCCCATCCCTATGCCACCAGGAAGTGAAAAAACAGCAAACACGCCTATGTGGAGTACTGTGCTAGGTACTTTAGCAATTCATGATTGAAAGGAAGGCTTGAAAAGGTATGTTTAAGGGGGTGTTTTAGCATTTTAGGTTTAAATTCATTGCTATTTAGGGTAAAATGTATTTATTAAGGTCGGAAGGTATATTTAAAGGAGGGAATGGTATTGGGGAAACTTCGCTCAAATGATGTATTCAAACCGGGATCATTTCCTAAATACACATACGTTTCCAGGATGTCTGCGGGTTTTAACTTCACGTACGAATTACGTTTAACACAAGCCATGAATACTCCCGGATATCTGACATCTATTATTGGACCATCGAAAACGGGGAAGACGGTCTTATCTGAAAAAGTAATTGGAATAGAAAACATTGTATCATTAACAGGCAGCGATTTTAAAGATGGAATGGAATTTTGGTCAATTGTCGCAAATAAGGTAGGTTTATCCCTTGAAGGAGAATACTCAGAAACGGCTTCACTGAAAGGCACAGATACCAATCCTGAGGATAAATCGGTCTCTACTAAAGAAAGGTTTGTCTCAAGTAAAGATAAAGTCATTCAGCACTTTGAGGAAAATAACCTTGTATTAGTTATCGATGATTTTCATTATGCGCCTGAAAAATTACAGTTAGATATAGCTTATCAGCTGAAAGATGTCATTAGAAGAGAGTTTAAAGCAGTAGTCATATCCCTCCCCCATAGGGCAGATGATGCAATTAGAAAAAATCCTGATTTGAGTGGCAGGTTAAACTTAATTAATATTGAACCTTGGCAAGAAAACGATTTAAAAGAAATTGCTGTTACCGGTTATGGACAGCTTGGAATTGAAATAAGTGATCAGTTTGCATCCAGAATGGCTTTAGAAAGTCTAACATCGCCTCAATTAATGCAGTCAATATGCTTGAATCTGGCTATTATTTTAAAGACTGATGAAGAAGACATAAAGAAAATAAACGATCAGAAAAAATTAGAGGAATGTTTCCGTTTCACTACCAGTAATTTACCATATCAAGAAGTAGTGAAAAAATTAATGGCTGGACCGCCAACAAGAGGACAAAGAAGGAAAAAATACCAGTTGGAAAGTGGAAATGAAGAGGATATATACTATCTTTTATTAAAAGCAATTGCTCTGGACCCGCCCGTTGTCAGAATTTCCTTGGACGAAATGAAAGAAAGAATTGATCGACTAACAACCGGCTCAAAAGAGAAAATTGAGAGAGCCAAAATTAGGGATACGCTTCAAAAAATACATGATATTATGCTTGCCAATGGACAGATTTATCAAGTTTTTGAATGGAAAGACAATCAAATATATATTCTTGACCCCCTATTCCTGTTTTACCTTAGATGGGGTACGTATTAATTAGAGGGGGGATTTTTTGGCTAAAGTTACATTAAAAAAGGATACAAATACGGCCGTGCAGGAAATAAGCCATAAGTTAGATGATTTAGATAAATTAATAGATATATATGGGAAAAAGAAAGAAATCCTGACTGAATTTGAAAATTGGAGAAACGATGTCAAGAGGACGTTGGACGGAAATTTTTATGACCAATCGATAAGCAGAGATTTTCTGATTGAAACAAAAGTACTTCCGAATAAATTTTCGGATACTGAAAATGTGAAGAAAATCGATGAAGCATTATATAAGGGAAAGAGTTATTTGAGGAATCTGAACACTGACATTCAATTGGATAAATATTTACCGCGGGTCAATCATGATTCAATAGAAAAAACAACAGCTGTAGCAATTATTAGAAAGATACTACGAAACTTTTATAAACATATTAAAGCCATGTATCAAGATGAGGTTCATGGTAACGGTAAAATTAAAAAGGAAGATCTTGATAAGATTAAAATTGGCAACGAATACGATGTTCAGCGCATATTGTACTCCCTGATTCGGCCAATATTTCCAAATGCCAGGTTAGAGGTTGCAGATGACGCTGGTTACAATTCAGTGCGTTATGATATTGCCCTACATGAATACGGAATTGTAATAGAGGTTAAATGTACACGGCCAACCATGACTGAACGTAAGCTGACGGAGGAATTAGGTGCGGATTCTTTTCATTACAAAGCCGATCACCTATTTTTGTTTATTTTTGATAAAGAGAAGTTAATAGAAAACCCCGATGTTTTCGCAAAGTCATTTCAGAGGCAAAAAGCGGATTTTGGGAAAGAACTCGAAACAGTTGTGGTTCAAGAGATTACATTCTGATTTGGTTCTATGTTTTTGTGCATGTCACCATCCGAGTTATAGACCATTAGAAAGGCCATGAAATTGGTAATAAACAATTTCACGGCCCTTTTTGAGCAGTTAAGTAATAGTCCAGCTTAGCGTTGTAAAGTTACTTTGTTAGCCATGACATATTCTACAAACAATACCTAATAATTAAATTTCCGGCCAGTGATGTGCCCATGGTTTAGCTGTCTCAAAAGCTGCAGAAGAACGCAGAACTGTTGCATCATTGAGATGGCGACCAACTATTTGTAATCCTATCGGTAGTCCGTCTTCCGTCCAGCCCGCTGGAACGTTTGAAGCTGGTTGGCCTGTCATATTAAACGGAAAAACAAACGATAACCAATGTGATTCAGAAACATTTTTTCCATCTATCTGTGTTGGACCATTAATACCTACTTCGAATGGTGGAACTGCTAATGTTGGCGTTAATAGAAGGTCATAATTTTCCATGAATTTTCTCATTTTTATATTTACTTCTTGCCGGAGCATGTGTGCATTTGTTAGTTGTTTTGCAGTCCACTCGATATTAATAAAATCTTTCGTTGTTGGTCCCAAGATGTTCTCATTATTCTTCATAGCTTCCCTTAGTCCAGCTAAATCTGTATCGCGGGCAACGAGCGTCCAAAATTCTTCCCCTGTCACTTTAAAACCGGGATTTACTTCTTCTACATGGCATCCAAGCTGCTCAAAGACTTTAACTGCTTCTTCTGTGATTTTTCTTACCTGTGGATCAACAGCGGCATGGCCTAGATCTGGGCTCCAGGCAATTTTAAGTCCTTTAATATCTTGATTCTTAATAATAACAAAAAAGTTCCTTCATCCTGCGCTTTGTTCAATAAAATGGAAACCCACAAATAGCAACTTATTATCTGAATATAATGGACTAATAAATAATTGGTAATTTTGGCATGTTGTTGCCATTATCATCCAGTGCTATTATATTTATAAGGACTCATCCCCTATCAAATCAAACCATCTAACACTTATTTTCTTTAAAACGACCCACATTCTCAAAGAAGAAATGAAAACATGGGGGCTTGTTCTCGTTACTGGTATTCTATTTCGAAGACTTTTAAAAATTTTAAAAGCACAAGGAGGAAGAAAATGAGTAACAGAAAAAGAGTTTGGTTTGAAGAAGCCGGTCGTAGGTTAGATCCAGGTTTAGTAGAACAATTAAGGATGAAACGAAAAGAGGATCCTTACGAGACAAGTAAAGAAAGACTGCCAGTAATTGTATATTATTCAAAAGACTCCGATGACAACAAGAAGAAGGACCTGTTTACAGCTTGCCAAGCAGATAATAACAGCAAGCTAGACAAAGACATTGGTCGAATGGCTTCTAGAGGAAATTTAACCCCACAAATGATCAAGCAAATTAAAGACCATGAATCTGTTGATCGTATCTTTTATGACCGTCCAGTAACCGCCCTGCTTGATGTCGCAAGTAGACAAATTGGTTCCGTTGAACTCCAGGAAAGCGCTGGTTTAACGGGTAAAGACGTCACCATATCTGTTATTGATTCAGGTGTCCACCCTCATAGTGACCTCACTGAGACAAGCAATCGAATTGTTGCGTTTAAAGATTTTATAAATGATGAAGAAAAACCTTATGATGATAATGGACATGGCACCCATTGCGCTGGTGATGCAGCTGGTAACGGCCAACAATCTGATGGACTGTATATTGGCCCTGCACCTGAAGCATCTATTGTAGGTGTAAAGGTTCTTGATGAAAATGGAAGTGGAAGATTATCTACTATCATTGAAGGCATCGAGTGGTCTATAAGTAATAAAGATGAATACAATATTCGAATCATCTCTCTATCATTAGGAGCCCAGGCGTTTGAATCCTTTCGAGATGATCCACTATCCATTTCAGTAGAGGAAGCTTGGCATAAAGGTATAGTTGTTTGTGCTGCTGCAGGAAATAGCGGCCCTGAACAAACAACGATAAGTACTCCTGCCATTAACCCTTTCATTATCACAGTTGGATCTACAATGGATCAAAATACAAAAGAACGTTCAGATGATCATATTGCTGAATACTCAAGCAGAGGCCCAACAGTAGACTCTTTTGTTAAGCCGGACATTTATGCACCAGGTACAGATATTATTTCATTGTTAGCGCCAGATTCTGCGCTGGAACAAGAGCTGCCAGAGCAGGTCGTGGATGAAAACTATTTACAGTTATCTGGAACATCCATGGCAACTCCTATCTGTGCCGGGGTAGTTGCACAAATGTTAGAAGCAAATCCTAACTTAAGTCCAAATGATATTAAAAGTATTTTAAAGTCTACTTCAGAGCCAGTACTCAACGACGTTTGGGGATATATTGAAGCGGGAAGTGCAGTGGAGATGGCGACCAATTATACCGGTTATCAAAAAGCTGCTAAATAAGGTGTCGCTGTTGAATTCCGAACTGCACCGGCTGCGTCATTAGAAGTAAGGGACATCAAAAGTTAAAGTTTGGGTGTCCCTTATTAATTAGGCTGTACTTTTAATTAATCGAAGGAGGAATGAATATGAATTTATTCCCTCAAAAAAAGGAGAAGATGATCCCCGTAACCACCGACCGTCAGCGTATCAATACCATTCTTTCTCAGCTTAGAGAAACAAAAGCAACTATACAGAAAGACAAAAGAGAATATTATGATGAGGAAACAGATAAGCAAAAGATCGAGAAGTATTATAAAAACATCGATTTTGAAAACTCCGGTGATAACGAACTGATTCAGTCATTAAACCAGCTTCTCCGGGAAACCCATACGAACAAGGTAAGTTACGACCCGAGTGAGTATGTTTACCCTTGGGTTGATCTACGCCCAGATGGTACTCTCACCAGTATTTACTCAGGTCAAAAGAGGGAAGCGGAAGAAGTGATTAAAGAGGATTATGCAATCTCTATAAAGCGAAAGGAAGAGATTGAAAAGATAACTGATAAAAATCAAAATCGAATAGATCATAAACTGGATCAGATTGCAAAGGATTTCAAATATAACTGTGAACATTCTGTCCCCCAATCTTGGTTCAATGAACAAGAGCCAATGCGCGGCGATATCCATCATTTATTTACTTGTGACCCTGTCTGTAATTCTATAAGAAGCAATTATCCGTACCATGATTTTAGGGACTATAAACCGGAAGAAATGACATCGAAGCGAGTAGAGGAGCAGTGTGGAAAGGCAGATGAGGGACTATTTGAACCTGAAAATGCTAAAGGAACAGTCGCGAGAGCCATGTTGTATTTTTTAATTAGGTATCCTGACGGGATTGAATCATCTTATAAGGAAGGTATCGATACGAAGTTATTATTAGATTGGCACCAGAACTTTCCACCTACCCTTTATGAAAAACATCGCAACCAGGCTATTTATGACATTCAAGGAAACCGAAACCCATTCATCGATTTTCCGTTGGTGCCTGTCACCACCCGAATCTTGTTGAATTATGTCGAATAAAGTTCTGTTTAAAGATGGCTGCTGGTATGTTGAAACTGGCGGCTTTTTTGTGATGTTTGGTTTTTTTCGTGGATGAAAAAAATTAACGTTTAGTCAAAATGGCATTTTCCCCAGCTCTTTTTTGTTATTTTTGTATTTTATCTTAGTGGTATTTCGGCAAAATAGAATTTTTCACCGTTTTAGGCCCTTAAGAGGCAGTTTTGGTGAATATTATTTAGAACAAATGTTCTTGACTTTTGATAGAATATAGCTTATCTTATACCTAACCAATGACTAAAAAAAGGCGTGAGGGATGATGGCTGTCATTGTGTTGAGCATTAGCCTGAAAGGGATTGAACGGTATCAAGTTGATGTGGAGGTACAACTTTTGCCGGGCGATGGCGATTGGGATTATGAAAGAAGCGGGAGATATCAAGGATGCTATTCCGGATGATGCTGCTTTTCTGGGTGTTTTATCGCTGGATGGCACGATAAAACCGGCTTGATGGGATGCTTCCGGCAATCGTTGCTGCCAAAAAAGAAGGAGTCAAGCTATTGTATTTGCCACCAATGCAGGATACGCCGTTCCCTCAAACAGATGGTATGGAGTTTTATTTTGTTGAAACACTTCACGATGTCGTTGCCTCTTTTTCCGGTTAGCTTTCGTCGTTTGCGCTAACTTCTATGCCCTCCTCTGAAACAACCAGTCCTAAGCCAGTAACCTATGACAAGGATTTTCAGCATATACTTAGCCATAAGCAAGCGAAAAGAGCGTTGGAGATTGCTGCTGCGGGAGGTCATAATGTATTAATGACAGGTCCTCCCGGGTGTGGAAAGAGCTTGCTGGCAGAACCATTTCTCTCGATTTTGCCTCTATTAAGCGAGACAAGTCAATTTGATGTCATGAGCATTTATCAGTTGGCTGGTATGACGAATGAAAATTATCAAATCCCACCATTTCGGGATCCGCACCATTCCGCATCGGCTGTTTAGCTAATTGGCGTATTTAACTTGGTCTCATTGGGATGAAAATATGGTAGTATTTGGTTTACAAGGCTGGGGTTGAAAGGAATGCGACAAAAATGAAGAAATCGACCATATTATATATTTATTCCGGTTTATTTTTTATATTATTTTTTGATTTATGGGTAGAGAATTCAGAACAGGCTAGTAATTTTTTTGGTATATGGATTAAACCGTTTATAGATGAACCTAAATTCTCCTTAGTATGGTCTGTCCTTGCTATAGCTGCAATAGTTGTATTGTTTAAATATATATTAGATGCAAAAGAAGAAGAAAAAAAGGATTTAGAAAAAACATTAGAGTCTGAGATGGGGATTTTAATTATGGCCAATAAGGAGTTGGCTGGTTACAGGTTGCAAGATAATCTTATGAGTATTTTAAATAGGTTTGTTCAGCAAAATTCATACGTCAATGCTGCACAATGGTATCAATATATTGAAAATAATCACCAAGGTGAAACAAAGATTAAGCTGAACTTTCAATACGGCTCTGTAGCAGAAGAGGTTAATTTGAATGCTATTCAACAGCTATATTATTATTGCAATACCTCCACTTTGAGAAAGTTTAGAGAAGTAAAAAAGGCATACACGAACGGTGACGCTGATCCATTAGTAGGCTTTATAATTGATGTCCATAATAGTATTGCTTATAAAAGTGAAGAATCACTTACTCAAGAAGATGCTATTTTGTGTTCATTAATGGTACTATCCTTTGAAATACTTGAAAGAGACTTTGGTATAGTTTTTGAGGATTTTTCGGGTTCAAACGCAGACAAATTTCAAAGATTGATAGATGATAACCGAACGGGAATTTTTAGAGCAGCTCTGATGGAGGATGAGTATTATTCTTTCACGCATACACGTGACAATGAAAAGTTTAATCGACAATATATAGCCCGCTTAGTAAAAATAAGGGATGAAAATGTAGTATTTACTATTGTACTGGATTCTAGCATCTTAGATGAGCAAGAATATAAAAAGATTATGCTTAATATTGCTACAGACTTTGAAAGTCTTTTAAAAAATCTTGAAAGAATGTATAATAGAAGTAGTAAAGGAGAAGGTGATTAACATGCCAATCCGAGAAGAAGTTCAAAGAAGTGTTCAAAATAAAGCGACCCAGAAGTCGATTGAAAAAAGACTAACTAGTGCTGGGATAAAAGTACAATCGGGTAAAAAAGCGCCGAAAAAAGGTGAGTTTTCAGGGATAATTAGTAATAGCAAAAGGGTATTAAAGCTTAAATTTTGATATTTTATAAAAAGACGGCATTCACTGTCTTTTTTTTTGTCTGTATAACATATATATACATTGGGTATAAACAGTAAAAGAGGTGTTCCAATGTTATATAAAAACAATAATGAGTTTAATAAAAAGCAGGCGGAAATCATCGGACGTCTAAATAAAGAAGGGATTAGGGTTCGAAAGGGCAAAAAGGAACCCTTGAATAGAGAATATTCGGGGATACTTGGTTATGAAAGTAAGATATTAAAGATAAATTTTCCAAAATAAATATGGCATGTGGTATTAGTTTGGGTGCCTGTCACTTCCCGGATCTTGTCAAATTATGTCGAATGAAGTTTTATTTAAAGATGGCTGCTAGTATGGTGAAACTGGCGGCTTTTTTATGATGTTTGGTTTTTTCGTGGATGAGAAAAAATTTAACGTTTAGTCAAAATAGCATTTTCTGTAGTTCTTTTTTATTGTTTTGTTGTTTATCTTATTGGCATTTTGGCAAAATTGAATTTTCCACCGTTTTAGGCCCTTAAAAGCCAGTTTTAGTGATTCTGTTTTCGAACAAACGTTCTTGACTTTTGATAGAATATAGCTTATCTTATATCAAACCAATGACTAATAAAAAGGTGTGAAAGATAATGGCTGTTATTGTGTCGATTATTGGTCTGAAAGGGATTGAAAGGTATCGAGTTGAAGTGGAGGTGCAGGTTTTTCCAGGGGTGGAAGGGGTTAATGTTGGTTTGCCGGATGCCTCGGTTAAAGAATCTAAAGATCGTGTAATGGCGGCTTTGTATGCGAATGGCTGTGAGGTTCCGGATAAGAAAGTCGTCATTAATTTGTCTTGGCGATGGTGTACACCCCTTTCTTCATCTTATTACCACGGGACCCGCCGCATCTTCTCCAAATTAATAAGAAATTCCCCTTTCAACTAGCTTCCTACTGTTTGATGATAAACCATTTTCACCTGCAAATACGCTCCAAAGAACAGCCCATTTCTAAAGTTATATCACTAATAAACAAATTGAGCCAAAGCAATAGTTAGTGTTCTGAATGCATATAATAAGAGGTGGAATATGCCAAAAATAACTGAATTCTCTGGTATGAAGATATATATGTATTTTGATGATCATGATCCCCTCATTTTCATGTCAGGGGGCAGAATAAAGCAGAAATATATATCGAAAATGGTCGGTATAAAAATGGATGTTTACCAATGAAGAAGCAACGGGATGTAATCATATGGCTTAATAAAAATAATAGTGATATTATGAAGGCATGGAATGATTGTAAGGACGGTAAAATGCCACAAAAGATTCCGCCACTATAAGGAGGGAAATCTTATGCGTGAGATAATTAAGGCAAAATCAATTCCCAATTTGCATGGTTGGCTATTATGTGAATTTGAAAATGGGGAGAAGCGTTTTATTGATATTAGACCCTCCATGATCGGGATACTTGAGAAATTAAAAGACCCGCAATTATTTAGACAGGTTTATGTGGACGATGACGCAGGTACGGTAGCTTGGCCGGAAGATATCCATATTGATCCGGATACGTTATACAATCGTGGCATTCATTCAGGGGAAATACAACGTTTGGCCAAGATTATTAATTCTGATGAGCACGGTGATTGGTTGGAAAGAGCATGAGTGTCATGGGTGTCTGTCATTTCCCGTATTTCGTCAAATGATGTTCAATGAAATAATCATGTGGGCGGGCTGTTGGTCTATCGTACTGATTGTTTCTTAAATGAAAATTCGTTTGAACCATTGTCATACCCAGCTAACTGTACCATCATCGCTCTATCCGCCAGGCACATTCATAAAACAGCTGAACACCTGGAAACGATAACAATATATTCATCATGAAACATTCTTACTTTCATTTTATTATTTATGCAACACTAGTGATGCAAGGTGGATAATCTCGATAAGATGCTTATCACATGATATATAATGAAAAGAGGTTGATGATGCTGTACATCGATTAACCGTTTTGAATAAGAATAATATTATTGGGATCTTAAATACGATACCTACAACTGTTATGAGTGACATATAAAGAGTGGATAGTAAAACTGTTACTATACCGGAAAGATTGGATTCTGGAATGGAGAAATGAGGTGAGTGAATAATGACTAAGCGTCCATTTGTTTTATGGCTAATTTGGCAAAATACCGAAACACGTCAACGATATCATATCGGGAATTTATCAAGCGTGGATGGAGAATTTACTTTTTCTTATGAGTTGAGCGGAAAAAGACGGACTCTTTTAGAAGCAATGGAAAATGGATATCGACCACATCTTGCTTTTCGGGATATTCATAAAGTGTATAAGTCTAATCGTTTGTTTGATGCTTTTACGAGAAGGCTACCAGATAAGCGGAGGCCGGATTTCAAGGAACTCCTTCAATCATATGGATTATCAAATGATTATACAGAAATGGATGTATTACGTACTACGGGTGGAAGATTAGCAACGGATCCTTACGAGTTTGTTGCACCAATATATCGTTATGATAATCATTTTGATTTTGACTTTTATGTAGCAGGTTGGCGGTATTACGAAGGGGAAAACGCCTTAAATGAGTTAAAAGTGGGGGACGAAGTAACATTTGAGCTCGATGAAATGAATCCAGAAGATAAGAAAGCAATTGTTATCATGACTACCCAATCCGGTTATAAGTTAGGATATGTGCCAGCCTTTTATAGTGGCTTTACGTATGATGTTATGAAAAATAATGGAACATACAGAGCAAAAGTAGAGAGTGTTCATCTAGATGCAAAGCCTCAACAAAAGGTGAATATCTCAGTTGTTGGAGAAACTGATATTATTGAATATCAAGGTGCGGAATTTGATATTATGGAGCGGGTTGAATTAGTTTAAATACAAAAATAAGCTGATGAGGGATATCTATCTCCTATCAGCTTTATTTGTGTAGTGTGCTCTTGAAGCAAACTTTGAAAATGTAAACCCTGATTGGGCTACTGCCTATGTATCTGGTGCAAATGGTTAATCCTGTTACTTTCATTGCTAAAATTAATTCCTGTCTCGCCCGAACATGTTAATATGGTGGTAACAGGAGCAAGAGCAATAAGGAAGGGGCGGGTTTTTTTATGGGATTGGTGATTGACTATGTCATTTCCCTTACACATTTATATGGACTGGTCCACAAAGATAAAGTTGCTGAGATATACAATATGCAAAACGATGAAAACGTTGGAGCAGCGGATGTGGATGATAGGGCAAAGAATCATGTGGATGAACTTGGCAAAAACTTTGTTGAATTACATGGAGACTATTTTGTACATGAGGCCATCATGGAATTTGATGAATTCGAACAGGAATTGGCAAAACGTCAGGGTAAGCCATTCTATATCCCGAAACAAAAAGAACTGTTGAAATACAAAGATGATTTTTATTTTGAACGGACGAAGGAATATAAGGCATTGAAAAGATATGTGCAACGGCATTTTTTCAATGGGGATTCGTACAAAGCGGAGATGTTGTGTGAAGATATTCAAGGTGAATGTCAATTTGGTTTTTCATTGGATAATGTTTTCCAGTCATTTGAAAGGGATGGCGTTGTATTTGAAAGTGAGAATCAAGTGCGCGAAGTGATGGAACTTGTTATGGATCTGTCCAATAATGTCCGGTTGTGGGAGAATAACGGATTTACACCACATGAATTGACCAGTCGAACAGAACGGCCAATGCTGAATCCTTTGCCCGAAGAGGAGGCGTATCATGTGATGGCCAAGCCGGGAATAGGCCAGGAAACCAATGCTGCAACACAGGGCGTGAACAAGAAGGTCGGCAGGAATGACCCATGCCCATGTGGGAGCGGGAAAAAATATTAGAAATGTTGTTTGTAAAAGGCATCGTAATGTGTGCCTGTTGATTTGGTGCCTGTCACTTCCCGAGTTTTGTCATTTTATGTCGAAAATTGGCTGTTGGTTTGGTGGTGGCGCGGCAGAGAGACATACTCATGATATGCTTATTGTCCCATCTTGAACTTAGGTGGGACAATGAGCATGTTTCTATTCTTCACGAAGCCATTCTCTTGCTGCTTCCAGTTCTTCCAGCGGATACTGGTATACTTCCACGCCCGGTATAAGTTTTTCTATATTTTCGTTAAGCCCCACAAACGTTTCATCTGCGACAATAGCGCTTTTCTTTATGCTTTTTAAATGGGTAACAATTTTCCAGCCTTTCAACACTGCCTTCGTAGTATTACCATCAATGTTCTTGAAAACAAATAAAATGTTGAGTGGTTCCTCTTGAAGCTTTTTGGCCTTTAAAGCCCTTTCAAATTTTTGTAAGTCATCCTGCGTTGCTGTACCCTCAGTCGTCACTTCCAAAATCTCGCCTTGTTTTTCACCTTTTATTTCCAGCATCTTCTCATCCTCTCATTTACATCTTTGTATATAGTATTTCACTCTAAATGCGTAATGAAACATTTACCTCTAACGATACTTCCCCAACAAAATCTCCCCTCAATGGCTATTATCATGGTATTCATCACCTTGACAAATTCACCAAAAAGAAAAGTGAGAGATCAACCGCTCATAAAGGTCCGATTCTCTTCAACTAACATTCAGTGGTAAAAAGCGCCCCGCCGCAACTGAATGATGTTTCATTTTATCGTCTTGTACTCGCGTATCCGGAATACATGTAATTTTCAGCAGGCAAAGAGTATACTGATTAAGAAGTACTGGTCTATAAGTGTTCGTGTAAAGGGAAGGGGGATACGAGTGCCATTGCAGTCATACTGCCACTAGCAGTAACATTTGGTTCCTCGCTTGGGCTGCCAGCTCTAACCATAGCCTTGCTCACGATACTAATAATCGGGAGCTTTATGGTATTGTTCAGCGGACTGCTCGCAGCCTATTACTTGAGGGACAAGGGACCTGTCCTGACTTGCCCCTATGTCCCACTACAGTCCTTTCACATCAAGTGTTTTTATGAATTGGACAAAGGCTTTAACGATGTTCATCTGGAGGGAATCTTCATGAAAATACATCCAAGTTTTCCGCGTAATCGGATTACCTGTGGGATGATTTAAATTCTTAATGACAAGGTCGGGGTACGGGCGCACGACAAGGTTAGCCATAATGGCGTATCCAAGACCGTTGATTACCATTTCTTTGCATGTTTCGACCTGGTTTACCTGAATATTAATGTTGGGATGTTCTTCATAGTTGCTGTACCACCAATTATCCGCAATAATTTTCATCTTCTCGTCTGTATGATAATCAATACGCGGCATTTTCGGGAGATCGCCCCATGCAAAATTCCATGGTGATGCAATGCATACTTCTTCTTCATAGAGCAATTCTTTCTGATCATTCCAATTGTAGTCCCCTTTGATGAAACTGATATGGACATCATGATTTAGGATCCGCCGGTGTATGTCGCTGCTCCAGCCGGTAACAACCTGGAATTCCACGTTTGGGTAGGTTTGCTTGAAAAGCCGCAGTATTTTTGGCATTTTATTCAAAGCAAAAAAGTTAGACGCCCCCACCCGTAATGTTCCTGTTACTTCTTGTTTCATATTATTCAGTTTTTCCTCAATTTTCGTCTGCTCCCGGAGCATTCTTTTTGCATGAAGCGCGAGTTCTTCTCCTTCAGGTGTGAACGTGATTCCACGCTGTTTCCGAATGATCAGCTGTACGCCATAATACTCTTCAAGACTTTTTATACGTGTTGTTAATGTCGGCTGTGATAAAAATAAATGTTTAGCAGTTTGTGTGATATTACCTGTTGAATACAGAGCATCAAGCATTTCCCAATTTTGATATTTCAACAACATTCATCCCTTTGTTTCTGACATTGAAAAAATTTATGCTTAATTATTAAAATTATATATTTTTATAATTGTAAATTCAACTTTATACTAGTGTTATAGATAATGAAGCAGAGACACAGGAACAACTAGAATGGGGTATGAAAAGGTTTTCGTCATAAGTAACTCATTAAGACAAGGGGTGGATGACTTTGAAAACAGAAGAAACGTTTGTTCCGGGGCTGAAAGGTGTTATTGCTTGTGAAACGGGTATTTCCCTATTGGATACCGAACGGGAAAAGATTAATATCAGAGGGCACGACTTGATTGATCTATCACAGAAAAAGACTTATGCAGACATGGTTTATCTGCTGTTGGAAGGATCACTGCCGGATGACTCAGAAAGAGAGAAGCTGGAGAAAAAACTGAAGGCGCATTATGATGTTCCGGCAAATGTGACGGAGGTACTGGAAATGCTTCCGGAACATACGCACGCCATGGATGGACAGCGTACTGCAATATCCGTACTGGCCGGATATGACGAAAGGATTGATGACCGTTCCACTTCTGTGAACAAAGAACGTGCTTATGAACTATTGGGCCAATTGCCGGCGATAACGGTCAACAGCTATCGCATTCTTCATGGAAAAGAACCTGTAAAGCCGAATCCTGAGCTGTCATACAGTGCGAACTTTTTGTACATGATTACGGGCAAAGAACCGACAGAACGCGAGGAGGAAATTTTTGACAGTTCCCTGTTGCTGTACAGTGAACATGAAATGCCAAACTCAACATTTACCTCAAGGGTGATTGCATCGACGAACTCAGACATGTATGGTGCATTGTCCGGTGCGGTCGCTTCACTGAAAGGGAATTTGCACGGCGGTGCGAATGAAGCTGTGATGCATATGCTGAAGGAGACAGATTCGGTTTCCGGTTTTGAACAATTAATGAAAACAAAATTGGAGAAAAAGGAAAAAATCATGGGCTTCGGGCACCGGGTATATATGAATAGAATGGATCCGCGTGCATTGGTGATGAAAGAATCTCTGAAACAGCTTTGTGATATAAAAGGTGACAACACACTTCTTGAAATGTGTGAAGCCGGTGAAGATATTATGAAAGAAGAAAAAGGGTTGTATCCGAATCTTGACTATTATGCTGCACCAGTATATTGGATGTTAGGTGTTCCAATTCCATTATATACACCAATCTTTTTCAGCTCCCGAGCTGCCGGCTTGTGCGCGCATATTATCGAACAGCATGACAACAACCGCCTATTCCGGCCGCGTGTAAAATATACCGGAAAAGAATTGGAGTAAAGTCAGCTGATTCCTACTTATAGAGGGCAATCGGTGAATTGCCGGTTGCTTCCAGTTTTGCCGCATGAACACACACAAATATATAAAAGAGAAAGGACGTTGACAATGGAATTGGTAAAAGATCAACGGAAAGTCGATACGGTATTGGAAGAAATAGCAGATTATGTCTTAAATAAAGAAATTACCAGTGAGGAAGCTTTTTCAACTGCACATTATGTGTTGTTAGATACACTTGGCTGCGGGATTCTTGCATTGGATTATCCGGAATGCACGAAACTTTTGGGGCCAATTGTTCCTGGCACGACGGTTCCTGATGGGGCACGGGTTCCAGGTACGCCCCATGTGCTTGACCCTGTACAAGGGGCATTTAATATTGGCGCGATGATTCGCTGGCTTGATTATAATGATACGTGGCTTGCTGCAGAATGGGGACATCCATCAGACAACTTAGGAGGCATTCTTGCTGTGGCTGATTATCTCAGCAGGAAACGCATCCGCAATGGAGAGGGTCCGGTAGAGATTCGTGAAGTGCTGGAGATGATGATTAAGGCACATGAAATTCAAGGTATTCTTGCATTGGAAAACAGTTTGAATCGCGTGGGACTTGATCATGTGCTGTATGTGAAAATAGCGACGACAGCTGTTGTTGCAAAAATGCTCGGCGGAAGCAAGGAAGAAATCATGAACGCCTTGTCTAACGCATGGATTGATAATTCCAGTTTGCGAACCTATCGCCATGCACCAAATACCGGTTCAAGAAAATCTTGGGCTGCAGGAGACGCTACAAGCAGAGGCGTTCGCCTGGCAATGATGGCTGTACAGGGTGAGATGGGCTATGCGACTGCGTTAAGTGCACCTGGCTGGGGTTTTCAGGATGTGCTGTTTCATAAGCAGGAATTAACGATAAGCCAGCCATTCGACAGCTATGTCATGGAGAATGTATTATTTAAAGTAGCGTACCCCGCTGAGTTTCATGCGCAAACAGCAGCAGAGGCTGCAGTACAGCTTCATCCGGAAGTGAAAGCCCGTTTGGATGACATTGATCAAATAACCATCACGACCCATGAGTCTGCTATCCGGATTATCGATAAAAAAGGACCGCTTTACAATCCTGCAGACCGTGACCATTGCATTCAGTATATTACGGCAATTGGACTTTTAAAAGGCAATGTGACAGCAGAGGATTATGAAGAAGAAGCGGCCGCTGATCCAATAATTGATACATTGCGGGAAAAAATGATTTTGACAGAAGACAAAACATATACGGAGGATTATCTAGATCCGGAAAAACGTTCGATTGCAAATGCCGTTCAAATTCATTTTAAAGATGGCACCGTAACAGATAATGTGGAAGTGGAATATCCATTGGGCCACAGGTTCAGAAGGGAAGAGGCAATGCCTGAATTACGGAAAAAGTATTCCTTTAATCTTTCTGCGACGTATGCAAAGAAACAGCAGCAGGAAATTGAGAAAGTAAGTTTTGACTACCAGAAACTTACTGGAATGGCGGTTCATGAATTTGTAGATCTTTTCGTCTAAGTAAAAAGGGGGCAAAAACATATGGCATGGATTGTTGATCCTTCATCAACACAAGAAGAATTAGCAGCACAGTTTAAAGAACGAATAGCAGGCGAGGATATTTTGCAAATCCCTGGTTCCCATGATTCGATGGCCGCACTGATGGCTAAAAAAGCAGGTTTTCAGTCACTCTACCTGTCGGGCGGAGCATATACCGCAAGCCTTGGAATTCCTGACCTTGGGATGATTACGTCAACTGAGGTGGCAGAACGAGCGAAAGAATTGGTCCGCGCCGCAAACCTGCCAGTACTCGTTGATATTGATACAGGTTTTGGCGGTGTGCTGAATGTTGCCCGAACCGCTGCAGAAATGTATGAAGCAAAAGTCGCTGCAGTGCAAATTGAGGACCAACAGTTGCCTAAAAAGTGTGGACACTTAAACGGAAAACGGCTTGTTTCAAAAGAAGAAATGGCACAAAAAATTAAAACGATCAAAAAGGTGGCACCATCGCTTGTTGTTGTTGCAAGAACGGATGCAAAGGCAATAGAAGGTGTAGATGCTGCCATCGAACGTGCTAAATTTTATGTAGAGGCAGGAGCAGATGCTATTTTTCCGGAAGCATTGAAAACGGAAGAAGAATTCCACCTATTTTCGGAAAGAATCGATGTCCCACTGCTGGCCAATATGACGGAATTCGGCAGAACACCATATTTCACCGCCCAGGAATTTCAGGATATGGGCATGAGCATGGTCATCTACCCAGTAACATCAATGCGGGTAGCCGCCAAAGCATATGAACGCATTTTCAAGATGATCATGGAAGAAGGGACACAAAAAGAAGGCCTTTCCGACATGCAGACACGGGAAGAGCTATATGACACCATATCCCATTACGGATTTGAAGAACTGGACAACAATATTGCCAAAACGATTTTGGAAGATATTAAAATTGACTCGTAAAACCTGCTACAATATCAAACAGCCTGCCTTGAAAAATTACAAAGCAGGCTGTTTGTTTTTTGTGGCTAGGAGGTGCCTGTCATTTCCCGAATTATCTCTTGTTTATCGAAAGCGAGAGCAGTCCCAATTCGAGCGAGAGCGGCTGCAACTCGAGCGAGAGCGGCTGTAACTCGAGCGAGAGCAGTCCCGACTCGAGCGGGAGCGGCCGCAACTCGAGCGAGAGCGGCTGCAACTCGAGCGAGAGTGGTTGCAACTCGAGCGAGGAGCGGGTCAACTCGAGCGAGAGCGGTCACAACTCGAGCGAGAGCGGTCACAACTCGAGCGGGAGCGGTCGTAACTCGAGCGGGAGCAGCTGCAAGTCGAGCGAGAGCGGTCGCAACACGAGCGGGAAGCGGCTGCAAGTCGAGCGAGAGCGGTCGCAACTCGAGCGAGAGTGGTCTCAACTCGAGCGGGAGCGGTCTCAACTCGAGCGAGAAGCGGTCTCAACTCGAGCGAGAAGCGGGTCAACTCGAGCGAGAGCGGTCGCAACTCGAGCGGGAAGCGGGTCAACTCGAGCGAGAGCGGTCGTAACTCGAGCGAGGGCGGCTGTAACTCGAGCGATAGCGGCTGTAACTCGAGCGATAGCGGTTGCAACTCGAGCGGGAGTGGTCGCAACTCGAGCGATAGCGGGTGCAACACGAGCGAGGAGCGGGTCAACTCGAGCGAGGGGCGACTGCAACTCGAGCGAGGGCGGCCTCAACTCGAGCGAGAGCGGTGCAACTCGACCAGTAAAGAAACGATATGATTTTTTAACTAGCTGCGTTTATTGTTTCACTTCTGCTCAGAAATGAAACCATATAACCAATTTGGGAATAGACACATATCATGCTGTAGACCATTTTAAAGAAAAGAGGCAATACGCATGATTTCATTTGGATTGTTTACTGGAAAAGTTACGGGAGTACACAATGTTCAAAGCGGGGACTTTCAAAACGGTTGTGTGCAAATGGTTGAACTTCAAAATGAAGAAGGTGCTCTGGCCCATTTTATCGTAAGTCCGGATACGTATGTTCTTCACCAGGAAATGATTTCTGTCGGCGATATCGTAACAGGCTATTACGATGCCAACGCACCTATGATCATGATTTATCCACCCCAATACCCAGCCCTTGTCATGGTAAAAGAGCATGCCGGCCACCATGTGAAAGTGAGTTATTTTAACACAGCGCTTGTAAGCGAGGACAACCGATTAGCATTAAATCCGGATTCTTCTACCCGGATTGTGACAACCAATGGGCAAGCCTTTATGGGAGAACTTGGTGGCAACCATTTGGTCGTCGTCTATGGCCCTTCAACCAAAAGTATTCCAGCCCGGACCATACCTTATCAGATTGTGGTGCTATGTAAGTGATCCAAACGGGCGTTAGAGATGGCGAAGTACTCCATTTGACCGGAGCCAGGTTCATGGTCCACTCTGTTTTATCTCCTGCTAAATTGGTGTTGGCGGCCAAGTTTTTAATTGAGTTAACATCTTCCATATACTGCAGGGGGTGATTATTGCATTCATTCTTGGATCTCCTCACTTAAAAATGTTCACTAAATTAGTTTACTTATTTTAGAATTTCCGTATATAGTACTAGTAGTAACGCTAAACAGCAATGAAGAGGAGAGATTACATTGGGACGAGTAGTAGGGACTGTATCACGTGGCCTTCGTTGCCCGATCATCCATCAAGGAGACAATATTGAGGAGATCGTCGTCGATAGTGTATTGCAGGCAGCAGACCAGGAAGGATTCCCCATTAAGGATAAGGATATTGTGTCGATCACCGAATCGATTGTTGCCCGTGCGCAGGGAAACTATGCAACGGTTGCTGATATTGCTCAGGATGTTCAGTCAAAATTTGGCGATGAAACCATTGGTGTCGTGTTTCCGATATTAAGCCGGAACCGTTTCGCTGTTTGTCTTCGTGGGATTGCCAAGGGCGCGAAAAAGATTGTGCTGATGCTTAGTTACCCATCAGATGAGGTGGGCAACCATTTAGTCAGTCTTGATGAACTGGATGCCAAGGGCGTGAACCCGTGGACGGATGTGCTGACTGAACAGCAATTCCGCGACTATTTTGGATATAAAAAACATACATTTACCGGTGTTGATTATATTGATTTTTATAAATCATTGGTAGAGGAATATGGTATTGAGTGTGACGTTATTTTTGCCAACAATGCACAGACGATTCTGGATTACACCGGCCATGTTCTCGCCTGTGATATCCATAGCCGTGTCCGGACTAAACGTCTGTTAAAGGAAAACGGCGGAGAAACGGTGTACAGTCTGGACGATATTTTGAGTTCTTCGGTCAATGGCAGTGGATACAATGCGGAATACGGACTGCTTGGATCGAATAAATCAACCGCGGATCAGGTTAAATTGTTCCCGCGCGATTGCCAGCCGGTCGTGGAAACTATCCAGCAAATGCTTACGAATAAAACGGGTAAACAGGTCGAGGTTATGGTTTATGGTGACGGTGCGTTCAAAGACCCTATTGGAAAAATATGGGAACTGGCCGATCCAGTCGTTTCGCCAGCATTTACGGCAGGGCTTAATGGCACCCCTAATGAAACGAAATTAAAATACCTTGCTGATAATCAATTTTCCGATTTAAAAGGGGAGGAATTGCAGCAAGCGATCACCACGTTTATTGATGAGCAGGATGATAGTTCATCGGACGCGATGGATGCACAAGGAACGACGCCACGGAACCTGACTGATTTAGTCGGTTCGCTGTCTGATTTAACATCCGGAAGCGGGGACAAAGGAACCCCGATTGTTTATATTCAAGGGTATTTTGATAATTATACGAAATAATTGGTGACGAGCATGGTGCAAGGTGCTGTAGCAAAAAAGGCATAGTGATAAATGGATGGTCCGTGATTAAAAAACAGAGCGACACAGCACGCCTATCAAAGGAGACAATGTATGATGAAACCGAGCAAAATCGTCGACTTAACCATGGATCTCAATCATCAGACGCCCATTTTTCCGGGAGATCCAACGCCACATATATACCCAGCAGCAACGCACGAAAATGATGGGTATAGTGTGCATCATCTTCACATCGCTTCCCACACGGGGACGCATGTGGATGCACCTTACCATTTTTACGAAGATGGCTCTCGTATCGATCAGCTGGAACCGGATATGTTCATCGGGCCTGGCGTTATCATTCCGGTATTCGAAAAAAACGAGCAGGAAGCGATTACGCTCGCAGACACAGCCGCGTTTATCAAGCAGGTTCATCCTGGCAATATCGTGTTGTTTCATACTGGATGGGATCAATATGCCGGGACAGAAAAATATCATCGGCATCCCTACATCCACCAGGAAGTAGCGCGAGCGCTGCTTGACCAAGGAGTTCGTGTTATCGGGATCGATGCGTTGAACCCGGATAAGACCGGTGGTGACAATTTTGGCGTGCATGAGGAAATATTGGGGCGGGGCGGTGTCATTATTGAAAATTTGACCAACCTGGCGGCGATTGATTTTCCGAACCCGATCATTTCAATGTTGCCACTGAACCTGTCCGATGGAGACGGTTCACCGGTACGGGCGGTTGCGATGCAAGGTTAGAGGGGTTCGGTGTGCCTGTTTGGGTGTGCCTGTCACCACCCGAATTTTGTCGAACCATATTGATGTATGGAATTTCAAATAAACAGGCCAGGAAACGCTTATCCTGGCCTGTTCCTATTACATTTTTTATAATTCACCAAAGGGGTAAAATACAGGGATATCTTCGTATTTTAACCTTGTAAATCGTGGAGTAACAGCCTTCTGCTAAATCCCGGTCAATTAAAAGTTGAAACAAGAAGGGTTTTGTTTTGACCTATGTGTAAAGTTGATAAAGTTTGACACTAAAGGTTCCAATACTTGGACTGGATTTCTTTAGCTTTATTGATATATTCTTTCTGCGTACTATATAATTCATCAGTAGGCAGGGTATGCAAAGCTTGAGCAAAAGGATCTTCAACCTCTGTTTTGACCCCACTCATCTCCTCAACAATTGCGTGTGAGCAGAATGGTACATATGCTGAGCTATATCCACCTTCATGACAAGCAACAAATTTACCTTCACAATGCTTGTTGGCAATATTCATCATGAATCTGGTCATATGTTTGAACCCTTCCGCACTTACCATCATCCTTGCAAGCGGGTCAAACATACTTGGGTCTTGTCCTGCAGATATTAACACAAGTTCGGGTTTGAATTGGTCTGCCACAGGTTTAACAATTTCCTTCATCGCATGGAGGTAACCGGCGTTTCCAGTACCAGCGGGAAGTGGTATGTTGATATTGAAGCCACTGCCGGCGCCTGTTCCAGTATGTTCTGCGCTACCACGTTCAGGTGGATAGTTTCGATCCTGGTGCAAAGAAATAAACATAACGTTTGGATCATCGTAAAAGGCTGATTCTGTACCATTGCCATGATGTACATCCCAATCAAGAATTAGTATCCTCTCGAGTCCCAAATGTTTACGTGCATATTTGGCAGCGATAGCAACATTATTAAATAAGCAAAATCCCATTCCAAGATCTGCCTCCGCATGGTGTCCTGGAGGGCGGGTTAGTGCATAAGCGTTATCAACTTCATCATTCATGACTGCTTTTACTGCTGTTATAGCCCCACCTGCAGATAGCTTAGCAATGCCATATGAATCCTTGCCTACCAATGCGTTCTCTCCGGCATCACCGTATCCAATTTCACTTAATTCCCTAATCCTTTCAATGTACTCATAGTCATGATAGAGCTGAATGTCATCCAAAGTTGCAGGGCGAGGTTTAATTTGAGTTAAATGATCCATCAAACCACTGCGTTCTAGTAAATTCTTAAAACGACGTTTCGTGTCTGGGTTTTCCGAATGGACATCTGATTCAATCCACCCACCAGGCGGCATAAATAATGCTCCGTTTCCTGTATTATGCCAAAAGTAGCTTTCATCGCAAAGAAATCCAGTCTTTCTCGTCAAATTTAATTCCCCCATAATAATTTTGAACCTCTATATAGACTATTTATAAGAGAACTTAATTATGACAAGCTAGTTTTTAATAGAAATCCTAGTGGTATGTCAATAAACTTTACAATTTACTTTAAGAAACATCATCTCGGACAACCAGATAAACCCACATGAAATCGAAATAGCAACCGAAGCTACCTGAATTAGATACTCCTTTAGATTCATCTAACTTTTCTATCAATTCATCCAAGCAGGAAGGAGTTCACAGAAAGATATAGAAGCTTATCAGAAGAAAATCAATAGGAGGATTCCATGAAAAAACAATTACTTACGGCAGTGATCAGCGGGGCAGTTATACTAGGGGGTTCCACTTTTAATCCACCTGTTGCAGATGCAGCAGGAAAGGGACCAGAACACCAAGGGAATGAAACAGTCAACACGCAGATTTTGCATTCATACAAGGAAATGATGTCTGATCTTGAGAGACAGAACAAAAAGCAAGAACACATGGAAGTGGAAGTGATTGGGCAGACGGTTAAAGGACGGGATATTCCGCTGGTAAAATATTTGAACAATCCTGACAATCCTACTATTTTATATCTTGCTCAGCAGCACGGAGATGAGGCGTTGACTACCAAGGGTATGCTTGATTTCATTAAATCACTTGGCACTGGAAAAATGAAAGATGTGCTGGAAGGTGTCAACATTTTGATGATTCCGATGTACAATGCCGACGGTGCAATGGCAGATGTGAACTACGAGTTGGAGGGCTATGCAGCAAAAGGGCCGCGTCACTTAACACGCTACAATGCTAATCATGTCGATCTTAACCGGGACCATGCAGAACGCACTCAGCCGGAAACACAAGCTCTACATCAGAATGTGTTGCAGAAATATGATATAGACTACATGATGGACTTGCATCACCAGGGAGCGCAATGGGTGAAGGACGGAAAGTATGTATCCGGTGCTATTTTTTATCCTCACCCTAATCATACCAATGAAGACGTGCTTTACCGGTCAAAGCAGCTTGGAGCAGTTGTATATGACGCGATTGAACCAAAAGGCTGGGGACACCTGGCAAAGTATGCCGGCAAGGGCTCCACATATAGCCCGGGAATCGGTGTGTATGGTATTGCCAATCAGTATGATATTTCCACGTTTTTATTTGAAATGCGCGGAACCGCCGACAATGCCAATGACTTTGAAGTACTCGGTCAAAAAAGTAACGGCTACCTGACGAAACAAACGGTCGTGGCTATGGAAGAAACAGCCCGCTCAATTAGCAGCGGAGCTATTCTTAAGGAAGATATCTCTTTCTGGGGAGATCTGCCGGTACAGGAATCAATTTTGGAAGATTAGAGGGTATGGGTGCTTGTCACAGAGTAACCGACAAAGGTAGAACGAGGAAGAATAGTAATGTCTATAGTAATGTCTTTCTAAGGCTGAGTAACGTGATTCTATTGAATGCGCGCGCCTGTTTTCTAGCCGACCTCTGGATTTTGTAGAATTAGTAGATTTGAGAACGGTAAACAAATACTGAAGTCAGTTAGGAATCCATAGTTAGTCCGAGACATCAGCACCTGGAACTAAAAAAGGTTTTACCGTCATCGATTGCTGATAACATGGATCGAAAAGCAGGGGTTTAGAAAAATGGCCGATCACTAAATAGATAATTAGTCGGCTCTGCTACCGTACTTTTGTACCATTTTCTGCTGGTTTTTCAAAACCCGTTGACGATACATTGTTGTTTTGCTATTATTTAGTAAATTAAATCAACATATTTATGATGAGGGAAGAGTATTTGGAGAAACCCCTTTAAACGTGTGGTTACTGTTATTGTAGCCATAGTTTTTAGTTGGGTTTCTTTTCTGTTTATCTTGAGTTTTGTGTAACTGATAGAAATAGAATACGCCTGTATTTCTGGGCGTTTTCTTATAAACTCCTTAGTAAACTTGACATGAAGAGGGGGGGAGTGAGTTTTGTCTGACTGAGGAGAAAAATGATAACAGGAGGTAAGAAGTGTATGAAAAGGTTATTCAAGCAAACTGCCATTTTGTCGGTTGCCGTTATGGGTTTCTTCTTTCTGTCACCTATCGAAAAAGCACTTGCAGCACAAGATAACAACTATGAAAATACTATCAAAACGATTGCACATAGAGGTTCGTCTGGTCATGCTCCGGAAAATACAATTGCTGCTTATGATTTGGGGTTCGAACAGAAAGCGGATTATATTGAAATAGACGTCCAAATGACAAAAGACGATAAATTGGTTAGTATCCACGACACCACTGTGAATCGTACAACAGACGGTACTGGTAGTGTAGGTGATTACACTTTGGAAGAACTGAGAAACCTTGATGCGGGAAGCTGGTATGATGAGTCGTTTGCTGGTGAGAAAATTCCAACCTTTGAAGAAATACTGGACCGTTATAGGGGGAAAATTGGTATTCTCATTGAGCTTAAGAGCCCGGGACTTTACCCTGGAGTTGAGCAGAAGGTTGCAGATGCTTTAATCGAACGTAACATGCATAAACCAAATAACAATAAAATCATTGTTCAATCCTTTAATCATGATTCGGTAAAAAGGTTCCATAGCATACTGCCTTCCATGCCGGTTGGGGTGCTGGTAGGATATGGCCAGGCAGAAAACGGTGAAATCACCGATGAGCATCTTGAAGGATATGCAGCATATGCGGATTATGTCAATCCAAATAAAAGCTTGCTGGACCATGATACGGTAGACCGTATCCATCAACATGGGCTAAAAACATGGCCATATACAATTGTTGACCAGGAATGGGTTGATCGGTTAATGGGTTATGGGGTAGATGGCATTATTACGGATTATCCAGAACTTATGGATTTCCGTTAAGGGAACAGGTGGATAGTCATTTTTCACCTGGATTACCTAAATTCTTTAATAAAAAAAGGTGGAGATCATTCAGCATCTTCACCTTTTTTGTTGTGTGACAGCACTGCAGTCGTCCGGTTAGTTCAGTGAACAGGCAAGAGCCCCTTAATAATTTGCGAAGCATAGAAAGCATGACTAATGGGCATTTCAATGGTCTTGAAAAGTAGAAAAATTTTGATCAATTAACTCCGAAAACTAATTAAGTATGCTACAATGAGCAAAAAGTCTCGGAGGGTTCAAGATGCAAAGAAGTATTGTAAACATGGTTGATTCACAAGTAATCTCATCTGTAAAACATAAGTCTGATATTAGTAGAGCCATTGAATCGAACACGAACATTACTTTTCTATTGACAGGAAACTTGATTACGGCAAAGAATTATATTGATCAATTGAAAGAGGCTGGAAAAACTACATTTGTCCATATTGATTTTATAGAGGGGCTTTCCAATTCACCAAGCGCTATTAAATATATAGCAGAAGTGTGGAAGCCTGCAGGTATCATTACAACTAAAAGTAGCTTAATCAAATATGCAAAAGAGGAAGGTTTGATGACAATACAGCGGATTTTCTTGATTGACCGCAATGCTATGAAAAGGGGAATAGATATTGCACACTCCTGTAAGCCGCATGCTATAGAAGTTTTACCTGGTATTATGCCAACTATAATAGATGAGTTGACAAAATTAACCCACCTGCCAGTTATAGCAGGTGGGCTAGTGAGCTCCAAAGAAGAGATACTGGGAGGTTTGAAGGCTGGTGCTTTAGCTGTATCTGCTGGGAACCCTAAATTATGGAATTATACTTTTTGATTCTATAGATTGACAATATCCTTGACACTGTTAATAATAATTTTTGGTTTATACAGTGAATTTTTCGCCATTTTTTCGTCAGTGATTCCAGTTAAAACAAGTACAGATTGTAAGCCATAATCATTTCCCATTTTAATATCTGTTTCCAGTCGATCTCCCACTATGAAGCAATCTTCGGGTGGCAACTTAAACTGTTCTGTTACAATAAAATGAGCAGCGATTGTAGAGGGCTTTCCAAGTATTAATTCAACCTTTTCGCCTGTAGCCCCTTCCATCGCACCAATCATGGCACCACAGTCAGGAATTTGCCCATTATAAACTGGACAAGTCCTGTCTGGATTGGTTGCCAGTATTTTTGCGCCGTTGCGCCAAGCCTGAAAAGCGTGATTAAGCTTTTGATATGTGAAATTACGATCCCAGCCTAAAACTACGAATGCTGCATCATGATAGTCATCTGTTAATGGAACATTCTGGCCCAACAATTCATCAAAAAGAGGCTTCTCCCCAATAACCATGACTTTTTCATGATTTTTTAATCTGTTTTTTAAATATTTAGCAGTCAGTAAATTTGAATTGATAACTTCCTTAGAGCTGGCATTAATACCAAGTCTGTTTAATTTTTTCACATAGTGACTGATGCCTTCAATAGACTTGTTTGTAAGAAATACAACTTTGTCGCCTCTGTCTTTTAATTTTTTAATTGCTTCAGCTGCTCCGCTTATCAGTTTGTTATCTAAATAGATCGTTCCATCCAAATCAAAAATAAACCCCTTTTCCTTTTCCACAGTGTGTCCTCCTTGCACCCCTTCATTATGATTCTTTATTTGTAATTCTGTTCGCGATAGCCTGGAATAGTACAACAATTACGACTAAGATAATGGACATTGCTGCTGCAGAGTAATATTCAGCTCTTAGTACATTCTGGAAGATAGCAAGGCTCATTGGGGCCCAATCAGCTGGGGCCATTAGAATCGAAATACTTGTTTCCTTGATAACTGTTACAAATACCAGAATCGAGCCTGCCGCAATACCCGGTAGCATTAAAGGTCCGACAACTGTGATGGCAGCAGTTAAGGTGGAGGCTCCAAGGTTAATCGCAGCTTCTTCTATATCCGCCTTAATGGATTTCATAGTACCGATTGTTGATCTGACCATATAAGGCATTCTACGGATTGAATAGGCGACAATTAGGATAACTGCAGTACCGGTTAGGTTAAGTGGTGCAGTATTGAATGTTTGGATCAGTGCAATACCAAAGGCGATTCCGGGAACTATAAGTGGTACAGTTGTCATAAAATCTAGTCCGGTTGAATTGTGCCTGACTACAAAATAGGATACAAATGTGGCAATTAATACACTCAATATAAGAGCGCCAAGTGCTAATATCAGACTGTTTTGTATATTGCCGAGTGACCCAGTGAAAATATCTTCGTAATGCTGCAGCGTATAGCCTGTAGGTAAGGGATCCTTTCCCCAGGTTGTCGCTACTGATTGCATGAAAACTGTAAGTATGCACAACAGCGGGACAAAAACTATGAAAATCGAAAACGCAGACAGCGGTATGGTTAGTAATTTATTATTATTTAACTTAACTTGTTTAGGTTTTCCTGAAACTGAATCATAATTTTTTCCTTTAAGCAAGTAGTTTTGCAGCCAATAGACAACACCAGCGACTGCAATCATGATGACTGTAAGAATGGCTGCTCCACCCCAATTAAAAAATCCGGAAATTTCACGGTAAGCCTCTACTACAAGCAGATTCAAGTCTGTCGGTGCCAGAATGATAGGCGTTCCAAAGTCGGAAAAGCTTACAGCGAATATGACAAGCCCAGTAGATAGCATTCCCGGAACTACTAAAGGAAAAGTTACAGTGGAAAATGTGAGCCAGCTTTTGGCCCCCATATTCCTAGATGCTTCTTCCAACGAAATATCACTAACTTTAAATGCTGCGACCATCGGCCATAGTGCATAAGGGAAGAAGAAGAATATTTGAACCAAAGCTATTCCCGTCATGGAGTATGGATCTACGAGAAAACCTTCACCGCCCAGTGCTTGGTAAATATAAGTAACCCAGCCGGAACGTCCAAACATAATAATAAATGCGTAACCAGAGATGAATGTGGGTACTACTAAAGGTATTGTACAGAGAGCGCTGATTGTTTTCTTAAATGGCATTCTGGTTCGCGCTATTCCGTAGGCTATTGGGACGCATACTGCCAGCACAACGGCGGATACAACAATAGAAAGCACTAAACTGTTTTTTAACGCTCCAAAGTATGATCCATTGGAAAGTATTGATTTAAAATTATCTAACGTTGAATTCTTGAATTTATCAATTGTACTCTGCAAAGTGTCTACACTTATAAGGGAACCAAAAATATTTATGGGTTCATTTGTGAAACTAACAAGAAAGACAGATATTAAAGGTATAACAAGGAATAAGGCAAAAAAGGCGTAGATTAAAAGCTTAACAATCCCCAGACCTGTCAGATTTTTTTTAACCCATTTCATATTAATAACACCCTTTCAGGTGAGACGCCTAACTTCACCTTAGTTCCAGTGTCCAAGATATTATCACCGGATTCATATACAGTATCGGCTATCAATTGATACTTGCCGACTTTTATATCATACCTAACAGTCGACCCTAAATAAGTTGCGAATTGTATTGTACCTTCAAAGTAGTTGTCATAATTCCTGGAGTTCTCATCTACTAGATCAATACTTTCGGGTCTTATAACAACTTGAACGTCTTCTTTTTCAATATTAGAAAATGACTTAACGGATTGCTCGCCAATTTGAACCACGGCATCACCGTTGTCCCGACTAATAATCTTTCCATCCAGAATATTGGATTTGCCAACAAAGTCAGCGATGAATGGCGATTGTGGATGACTGTATAGGTCAGTCGGAGTGCCGATTTGAAGAATTTCACCATCCTTCATAACAGCCACGCGATCCGCCATGCTCATGGCCTCTTCCTGGTCGTGTGTGACAAAAATTGTGGTTATTTTAAGGTCCTGCTGGATTTGCCTTATTGTGTTTCTCATGGAGTGTCTGAGTTTTTGGTCAAGGTTGGACAGTGGTTCATCCATTAATAAAACTTCCGGTTCCATAACTAAGGCCCTGGCAAGGGCAACTCTTTGTTGCTGTCCACCCGAAAGTTCACTGGTTAATTTTTTGGCATGATCTTCTAATTCGACATATTCAAGAATATCATTGACTTTTTCTTCAATATCCTTAGGATACTTTGCAAGCTTGCTGTTCAGCATTCTGGTATAAATACCCATCTTTTTAAGTGGGTTGCTGCTTTTAAGACGACTGACATTTAAGCTGTAGGCAACATTATCAAATACATTCATATGTGGAAATAGTGCATAACTTTGAAAAACCATTCCACAGTTTCTATTGTTAGGTGCAATATCGTTTACCGTTTCATCACCAATTTTAATAATCCCATCTGTAGGTTGTTCAAAACCGGCTATGCACCTCATCGTGGTAGTCTTTCCACAACCGGAGGGACCCAAGAGAGCGAAAAATTCGCCCTCTTCAATGTCCAAATTTATATTCTGAAGTACAGTGACACCTGAAAAGTCTTTAACAAGTTGTTCTACTACAACTGCCCCCATTATATCAGCTTCCTTTTATTGTATTTTTGACTTCCATTCATCCCGAATGCGGTCATAATTTTCATTTACCCAGTCTATATCCAAATCTACTGCGTTTTCCTTCAATTTATCCACTGATAGCGGTGTTTTTGATTCTACATCCGGATTGATTGGGATATGGTACCAATCTGCCAAGACCTTCTGAGCTTCCTCACTAAGCATGAAATCCATGAATTTTTTACCGCCCTCTGGATTAGGCCCGTCTTTTACCAATGTTGCGGGATTTACTAGGATTGGCGTGTTTTCCGGTACGATAAAATCTACGGTTTCTCCATTGTTTTGATGCTCATAGGCCATAAAGTCGAACCCAACTGCAACGTGGGCTTCTCCCAATGCAGCCCCTTTGGTGGGTCCAGAACCTGAGTCAGGAATGGAGTTTGCTTGATCAGTCAACTTTTGGAAGTATTCCCAGCCTTCCTCTTCTCCATTTTGCATCATATAACTTAAAACCATTAAAGTAGCTGTACCTGATGCAGCAGGATTAGGGAACTGAATCTTGCCTTCCCATTTTGGATCTAATAAGTCATCCCAGGTTTTAGGCGCTTCTTCTTCGGAAACTAATTCCGTATTGTAAGCAAAGCCAAGAACGAACATTTCAGTTCCAACATAATAACCATCTTCGTGCTTCATTTTGATACCGTCTTCAACAACTTCCCAGTCCTCGGCACTTTCGGGTATATATGAGGTGATGATATCTTTATCAACAGCAGCCTCAAATGGAAGAATGCCTCCCCCCCCATACCATACATCGGCTTCAGGATTATTCTTTTCCGCCATCATTTGATTCACTAATACGTTTGTACCAGCATAGTGAACACTAACATCACCGCCATGAACCTCCTCAAATTTCTGAGCAAGTTCTTTGGAAAGCTCAGGTGTCTCTGGCGAATATAGTGTTATTGATCCAATATCGCCACCATCACCATCACCGCTTCCAGATGACGAGTCATCGCCAGCACATGCGCTTAGCAACAAGATGCTAATCAATAAAGTGATTGCTACAAAAATAGACCTCTTTCTCAAATTCCACACCCCTTTGTTCTTTTTTGAATAAACCCTAAAAAAAGAGAAAAGACATAAAATAAACACACCCCTTCCTATAAAAGCCTGGGGCTATCATTTACGTTCTCTTCTCCTGCTCTCTTAGAGATATTCAATTAGTACTTATAATCATAGCAAACGCTTTCATGTTTGTAAACAAAAATGTTAAAAAATTTTAATTATTTGTTATTTGAGTTTTAAATTCGGTCATTGAACCTTTTGTGTTTTTAAATTAAGGTATCATAGTAATATTTGAAAATTCAAAACGATATAATGATAAGGAATATAAAAGGATAAATTCCTTAAATGATGACAAAACAAAGAGGGATGTGGTACAAAGTTAGTTATTTTAGAAATTTTGGTGGTGGACGTCTCTTGCATATAAATTTATTGTTCGTGATCAATTGTCAGTTGGTGTTGTCATTGGCTATGGTGAAAATGTTTCCCATGCTGAGCAAAATGTCCGTCTCGGTTTAAGAAAAATGAAAGAAGATGATAAGGCATCGATTTTAGTTATTGATGAACAACAATCCATAACAACTAAACTCCCCAATTATGAAAAGCGGTTTTTTAAACGTTGAATATATAAAACGGGTTTTAAGGTAAAGTTTGTGGAAGAAGAAATTAATTTTAGAGATGCTGTAAGACTTATTATATACGCACGAAAATATAACAGACAGGAATTCACTGCTCAGGACGTTTCGAGGTGGTTGCAGAGTACAGACCGAAATGGAAGAAGGATATTGGCAAACTTGGAAAATGCCAATTTAATAGAGAAATGCGGAATGACAAACTTAAAACAAAAGGGAAGGCCTAAAATCACGTATAAGTTTGTAAAAGACATTCCACTTTCGTTATGACTTTTATAAAGGAAAAAGAGGTTATGTAGTTGGATAATTTAAAAGAATGGTTGGAGCATAACTTATGCAAATTGAATAATGTTGAAAAAATGGATGACCCGCATGCCTTTACAAGATTGGGATTTACAAATGAAGAAGCAAAGTCGCATCAACAATTTATCGATATTGCAAAGGAGCTGAACATGCAAACATATCGGGATCAGGCAGGTAATCATTGGGCTATTTGGAAAGTCGACAAAAAAAATCAACTATTGCAATGGGATCGCACCTTGATACCGTGTATAACGGTGGTGGTTATGATGGTGTTGTAGGGGTTTTGTGTGCATTGGCAACTATCAAAATGTTAAAAGATGCCCATTTTAAACCACAAAAGAATATCGCTGTTATTTGTTTTGTATCCGAGGAATCATCACGTTTTGGTATTTCCACGATTGGGAGTAAGGCAGTTTCAGGGGAATTGGATTTTAATGAGTTAAAGGGCGTTACAGACAAGGACGGAATAACAGTCAAACAAGCGGTAGAAGACATGGGTGTTCATTGGGAGGAGCTGGAACAGGCTGTTTTGCCATCGCATAAACTGGAGCAATTTCTTGAGGTTCATATCGAACAGGGGGACAAATTGCAGGAAAGTCATTCACAAATTGGCATTGTCACTGGAATAGCCCGTCCAACACGACTAATTGTAACGACGTATGGGACATCGAACCACACAGGGACAACACCGATGCACAAGCGAAATGATGCACTGGTAGCAATAGCTCCGCTCATTTCATATGTACAGGAGGAGGCGTTGAAAATCAATCAGCAGAAAGATCCTTATCTTGTGGCCACGGTGAGTACAATCAGCGCAAAACCAAATTCCATTACGAGTATTCCTGGTGAAGTCCAAATGGGAATCGATATAAGGAGTATTAACGATGGTGCCAAACAGAAATTGGTAGAAAAAATCACAAATTATTGTCAGCAAATAGAAGGACAATACAGTGTCCATGTTCAGCTTCATACACTCGTTGATAACAAGCCAGTCAATCTTGATCAAACGATTCAGACGAAATTATCTAGATCAAGTCAGAATCTTTCGTTTAAAACGGAGAGTATGGTTAGTGGGGCGGGGCATGATGCAATGAATATGGCAACAAGGTGGCCAACAGGATTAGTATTTATACCTTGTCGTGATGGGATCAGTCATCAGCCTCAAGAGTATACTGAAATTCAAAATATGGAAAATGCGACAAAGGTATTATCCGAATACCTTCAATCAGAAGCACTGCTATGAAACAACAACTATCTTTGTACGGAGGAATTAACATGAAAACATTCGTGGAAAATTACTTAAAGGATAATAAGTCCTATTTTAAAGAAGTGAGTTCATATATTTATCATCACCCGGAAACCAGATTTGAAGAATATTCATCCTCTGAATTTTTGGCTAATGAATGTGAAAGACAAGGGTTTACAGTAGAACGTAACGTTGCAAACATTGAAACCGCATTCACTGCAACCTATGGGTCAGGGGCTCCCGTAATAGGATTTTTGGGAGAATTTGACGCCTTATCAGGATTAAGTCAGGAGCCGAATGAAACAACGTATAAACCTTTAGAACGTGATGTTGGTCATGGTTGTGGCCACAATTTACTGGGAACCGGTGCTTTTGCAGGAGCATGCGCAGTAAAAAAATACCTTGAGGAAAATAATATTTCCGGTACTGTAAAATTTTTCGGCTGTCCAGGCGAGGAAGGCGGTTCAGGAAAAACATTTATGGTCCGGGAAGGAGTGTTTGACAGTGTAGATGCGGCTCTGACATGGCATCCGTCCCCAGCGAACGCCATTATGAGTTTATCAAGTCTGGCAAACTATCAGGTGAAGTTCCGTTTTAGAGGTACATCAGCCCATGCGGCAAACGCTCCTCACCTTGGAAGAAGTGCACTGGATGCAGTCGAACTCATGAACTCTGGTGTCAATTACCTGAGGGAACATGTTATACCGGAAGCTCGGATGCATTATGCTGTTACAAACACCGGTGGAATATCACCAAATGTGGTGCAGGCAAATGCGGAAGTCCTCTATTTAATCCGGGCTCCAAAAGTTCATCAGGTTGATGAGATTTATCAGCGGATTTTAAAGATAGCTGAAGGGGCAGCGATGATGACGGAAACGGAAGTAACAATAGAATTTGACAAAGCATGTTCCAACTATATTCAAAACCGTCAATTGGAAAAGATCCTACATGATAGTTTGCAAGATATAGGTTCTCATACCCCGACTGACAGTGAAGAAGAATTTGCTAAACAGATATGGTCCACATTGACAGACGCTGAACAGGAAAATTATTTAGATCCTATGAAAGGGTTCGGCTACATTGGAGATGGCAGTGAATTTGCAGGTAAATATCTAGCAGATTCTATTTCGCCTTATCATGAATCACAGGAAATACTGGCAGGCTCGACAGACGTGGCCGACGTTAGCTGGGTCGTTCCAACAGCACAACTGACGGCTGCTACGTCAGCTCTCGGTACGTCGCTGCATACGTGGCAAATGACTACACAAGGGCTAAGTGAATTTGCAAATAAGGGACTGCTACGAGCAGCTGGAAGTATGGCGTTAGCCGGCATAAAGTTGGTTGAGTCAGAAGAGGCATTAATGAAAGTGAACCAAGAGTTTAAAGACTTCCGTGAAAAAAATAGTTACACATGTCCGATTCCAGATGGTGTGTATCCATCTACACTGAACGAACGCTAAATTAAAGTGAGGTGTATTATGAAAAATAAAAAAGGTATTTTTCAAAGGTTCTTAGATATAATTGAGCGAGTCGGCAATAAACTCCCGGATCCTTTTGTTTTGTTTGTCGGTTTAGCTTTATTAATGGTAGTTGTCTCGTATATTTTTAGTTTGTTTAACGCTTCCGTCGTTCATCCGGGAAGTGGTGAGGAAATTCCGATTAAAAATTTATTATCCGGTGATGGGTTACAATTCATACTAACATCAATGCTGGATAACTTTACCGGATTTGCTCCATTAGGTTTAGTGTTGGTCATGATGTTGGGGATTGGACTGGCAGAAAAAGTCGGATTGTTGGATTATGCCATCCGGAAGACGATTTTAAATTCTCCGCCTGCGCTTATTACGTACACGATTGTTTTTGTTGGTATTCTTGGGAACTTGGCGTCCGACGCTGCAGTTGTTTTAGTCCCGCCATTAGGTGCGCTGGTTTTTTATAAAATTGGACGCCATCCACTTGCCGGTTTGGTTGCCGGGTTTGCCGGAGCTGGTGCCGGGTTCACAGCAAATCTATTTATAGCGGGTACGGATGCATTGCTGTCCGGGATTTCTACTGAAGCTGCCGCTATTATAAATGATTCCGTTACGGTAACACCAGTGGATAACTGGTACTTCAATATCATTTCTGTATTTGTATTGACCATTGTCGGTGGACTTGTAACCTCCAGATTTATTGAGCCGAGATTAGGCAATTATGAAGGTGAAGCTGTAGAAGGAGACCAAGAAGAAGAACTGCCAAATGCAAAGAAAGGGTTTATCAATTCCATTATTGCTGCTTTGGTATATCTAGCGATCATTGTGATAACAATTATGCTGCCAAACAGTCCTTTACGTAATGAAGATGGAGGAATTGTACCGTCCCCATTTCTCGATGGAATCATCCCCATTATTTTCTTGCTTTTCATCGTAATAGGTGTAACCTTTGGTCTAACAGTTGGTAAGATTAAGTCCAGTAAAGATGTTAGTCATTACATGGCTGAGTCTATGAAGGATATGGCGAGTTATATTGTTCTCGTGTTTGCCATTGCCCAATTCATTGCATTTTTCAACTGGTCTAATCTAGGTACATGGGTTGCAGTAAATGGTGCTGAATTTTTACAGAATATAAACTTTACTGGTCTAGAGTTGATTATTGGATATATTATTTTCACAGCATTGATGAATTTCCTGATTACATCTGGATCAGCAAAATGGGCAATCGAGGCTCCCATATTTGTTCCGATGTTTATGCAATTGGGGTATGATCCCGCCTTTACACAGGTTGCTTATCGTGTAGCGGATTCTTCAATGAACATTGTGACACCGTTATTTCCGTACATGGTTATCATTCTTGCGTTTATGCAACGGTATGACAAGAAAGCGAGCATCGGAACGTACATCTCATTAATGCTGCCGTATTCCATTGCTTTCTTAATCGCATGGATTGTCATGATTATCGTATTTTACTACACGGGAATCCCTTATGGTCCCGGCGTCACTACGTATTTGTAAAAACAATAATTAAGGAGAATGTTAATGGTTAATAATCATTTAGCTGAAAAACTAGTTGAGTGGAGAAGAGATTTTCATCAATATCCGGAAACAGGATTTCTTGAAATGCGAACTGCATCTATAGTTGCTTCTATATTGGATCAACTGGGCTTTGAATTACAAATGGGAAAAAATGTAATGTCACCTGACCACTGCATGGGGAAACCGAATGACACGGTGACGAAACAACACCTGGAATGGGCGCGAGAAAATGGCGCACACCAAGATTATATTGACTATTTTTCCGAAGGTTATACTGGCATCGTAGCGACGTTGGATACAAATAAAAACGGACCAACGGTAGCTTATCGATTTGATATGGATGCACTGCCTATTAATGAATCGGATAAACCGGAGCATGTTCCTTTTAAAGAAGGGTTCCGTTCAATATTGGCAGATAAAATGCACGCGTGTGGACATGATGCGCACACGTCCATCGGGCTTGGATTGGCTTCATTAATAGCCGAAAATAAAGATAATCTTTGCGGCCGAATAAAGTTGATATTTCAACCTGCTGAAGAAGGCACACGTGGAGCAAAGTCTATGGTGGAGGCAAATGTCGTTTCTGATGTTGATTATTTTATAGCTTCACATGTTGGTATTGGGGTACCGCAGGATCATGTTGTTGCTGCTAACAATGGGTTTTTAGCAACCTCAAAAATAGATATTTCATTTAAAGGCAAAGCTTCACACGCTGGTGGAGACCCTGAGAAGGGGGATAATGCATTACTTGCTGCTGCTACAGCTTCTCTGAATATGTCGGGTATATCACGTCATTCCGAAGGGAGCACCCGAATAAATATAGGGGAACTGCATGCAGGCAGTGGCAGAAACATCATTCCCGATTCAGCTGCATTAAAGGTTGAAACACGCGGTGATACTTCAGATATTAATTGCTATGTTAAAAAACAGGTAGAGTCTATTGCAGTTGGGGCGGCAACCATGTATAACGTGGATTATAATCTTGAGGTAGTTGGCGAAGGAAAAAGCTGTAACTGTTCAAGAGAAGTAGCATCCGTTATTCATGAATGTGCACAGGAGTCGGATAAGATTACCGAAAGCGTCCTTGAAAGTAATGATAGCGCAGGCTCAGAAGATGCTACCTTTTTTATGGAAGAAGTACAGAAAAATGGTGGTTTCGCAACATACTGTGTATTTGGAACGGAACTAGCTGCTGGACATCATAATGAACAATTTGATATTAATGAAGATACACTTTTGCAGGCGGTAGAGATACTTTATGAGTCTTGTATGAAATTAAGTGACTTGAATTAGGCTGTGGTGTCACTACCTGTTTTGTCGAACATTGTCGAATGCAGTGAAAATCCTGCTAATATCTCAATGTTGCTTCACTACTACAATCGAATCGGGAGAAGAAAAAGTGTCATGTACAGTTCAGCACGACACTTTTTCTGTTTGGTGGTCGATTATAGAAAATAAAAGGTCATTTATCCCGATTTAACGGGCAGCAATACCCTATTACTTCAATATTTCAAGGAAACCGAGAAAGATATGTAGGGGGTCAGCTGCCCGCAAAGGTCGGACACTGATTGGAATCATGATTTTGCAAAGAATAGGGGCTATCAACAATAAAGCAGAGGAGATGTTTGATCGGTGCCTGAGGATGCTGTACAAAAGTGAACAGCATATACTTCAACAAAAAACGCATCCGCAGTTAAAATACTGTCCCGAATCGTCGGCTAATTAATTCGCTCCAGTTCAAGTAATTACCAAGCAATCTATTAATAAAGCGTTTTCAATCTATGGTAAAATTAACACGCGAATTAAGTGCCAAATGGGGAGTTGAACTGGAAGAATCGTTCCCAATTTCATTTGTGGGAAGTGGTGCAACATTAAATGATGCAACGACAAATGGGATGGAACGGGCGGCGAAACTATTCAATACTACTGTCCCGGAAGTGATGAATCGTGCTACTATCAACGGAGCAATCGAAATTGGCAGGAATCCGGGAGTTGTTACGGTTACATTCCTCGCACCCAAGCAATATTTAAAAGATAAACCTGAATTATTCATACTTCCAAACTAAGTCCTTTTAACTTTAAAACAGGATGTTCTTTTGGCCTTC